>CAZVDM010000043.1:0-22158 GCA_964625555.1 uncultured Chloracidobacterium sp. | reverse complement strand
GTTATTCAATCCCCGATTTCGTAGAAAAAACCACGGTATCGAAATGCCGAGGATCGATCCGACGACGAAGGCTAAAAGCCACAATATCAAGTCAAAATCGGGTGTTTTGAGCCAGCCAACCAAACCAAGGGCAAGGAGCGTGAAGAGAATCTGTAGAACAAGAGTAGAGATAAGAGCAGCGCCTTTCGTAATTACGTTACACCCTGGACGAAACACACTAACGAGGGCCGCCTGAGCGATGAAGGAGAAGATCAGAAAAGGGCTCGAAACCAAGGAAATGAGTAGGATACTTTCGCCAAACGGCAGTGGCTGTTCTTCCATCATAACCTATGCCACCGACGGATCTTTTACCACGGCAATGAACGGAAGGTTTCTATATCTCCCGGCCGCGTCTAAGCCGTAGCCAACGACGAATTTGTTTGGGATCACGAAACCGGTGTAATCGACTACCAACTCTTTCTTGATTCGAGGTTCGGGTTTGTCGAGGAATGTGGCGATCTTGATCGATGCCGCACCTCGTGAGCCGAGGATCTCGACGAGTCGCGTTAGCGTTAGGCCCGTGTCAACGATGTCCTCGACGATGACGACATGCTTGTCGCGAATTGAATTGCTCAGATCTTTTAGGATCTCGACGTCTCCAGTCGATTTGGTTCCATCTTTGTAGCTCGAGACCGACATAAAATCAATCGTCAGGTTGAGATCAACGGCCCGCATCAGGTCGGCGAGGAAAACGCACGAGCCTTTGAGAACTCCGACCAAGACGAGGTCTTTGCCCGCGTATTCGCTGGTGATCTGGCTTCCTAATTCAACTATCCGTTCGCGAATCTGGTCGCTCGAATAAAGGACCTCGAGATTGGGATTGGTGAATTCTGTCGCTTCCATTTGAGTCGATTCTGCGGCCATATTTTCCTCGTCAGTTGATTGAGATCGTATTTAGAAATACTATCAGACATAGTTTGATTTTCAAGGCGACGACAAAGAAAAGGCTCTATGGCCGACACCAATAAGGAAAAACGCGAACGCATCCGGGCTCTTGTCGAACAAGTGCTCGCTACCGTGCCTACCGAAGGTGAACGGGCTCCAGCGGCAGTAGCTGGGGCAGGAAATGTCGAGCATGTCGTTGTGAACTCGTTGCAGGCGAAGGTCGGTAAGGCGTTTGACCGCGATGAATCGGCGAAGACGCTGATCACCGAGGACGATCTTCGCGGCCTTGAGCCCGGTTCGCGTCTGCGTGTCGCTGAGAATGTCAAATTTACCTCGCTCGCTCAAGACCTCGTTAACGAGAGGAACATTCAGCTTATCCACAAAACGTCGCGGCAGAATACGACCAAAGTGCGTTCCGTCGCGGTTGGTTCCGATCACGGCGGCTTTAAGATGAAGGAGCAGCTAAAGGGCTATCTGGCCGACCTCGGACTCAATGTTCGCGATTTTGGCACGAATAGCGAAGATGCCGTCGATTATCCCGATTTTGCCCACGCCGTCGCCAAATCGGTCAGCGGAAAACAGGTCGATATTGGCATCATTATCGATGGCGCCGGAATAGGTAGCGCGATGACCGCGAACAAAGTGCCGAATGTCCGTGCCGCGGCTTGTTATTCAACGGCGTTGGCTAAGAACTCGCGTGAGCACAATGGTGCGAATGTTCTTTCGCTCGGCTCAGGTCAGAACACGTTCGACGAGATCAAGCAGATCGTTGACGCGTTTGTCACGACCGAGATTTCAGAAGAGAGGCACAAGAAACGCGTCGGTAAAATAGATAATATCGAAAAGGAATATCGAAGGTGATAAACTACTAATTCATGCAGCAGAATGGCAATTATCAACAATTGGTAGACCAGATCACCGACATGGTACTGGCGAAGCTCGGCGGTGAAGACGATTGTGCGACGTTTTGCCATGCCGATGTCCAACGGATAGTCGACGCGGGTGCAGAGCGCATTGGTATCGTACTTGGTGAGACCGCTACGGCCCACGATTGGGCAAGTTTGATCGATCACACGCTGCTCAAACCTGAGGCTTCGGAATCTGATATCAAGAAACTATGCGCAGAAGCGGTAGAGTTTGGATTTGCTTCCGTCTGTGTAAATCCCGGTTGGGTTAAAAAAGCCGCTGGATTCCTGAAGGGAAGCGGTGTGCCGGTTTGTACCGTCATAGGATTTCCGCTGGGTGCGACGCTTCCTGACGTTAAGGCATATGAAGCGAGACGTGCGATCTTTAACGGTGCCCGAGAGGTCGACATGGTCATCAATATTGGGGCATTAAAATCGGGCGACGATTGCCTTGTCGAAGAAGATATCCGTGCTGTCGTCGAAGCGGCACACGAAAACGCCATTCTCTGTAAAGTGATCATCGAAACTGCCCTTCTAACGGACGAAGAAAAGGTTCGTGCCTGCCTCGCCGCAAAGAATGCAGGAGCTGATTTCGTCAAAACCTCGACGGGATTTGCAAAAGGCGGTGCGACCGCCAACGATGTATCGCTAATGCGTCATACCGTTGGATCCGCGCTCGGCGTGAAGGCATCCGGCGGCGTAAAAGGCATCGAGGACGCCAGGGCCATGTTCGAAGCCGGAGCAACACGCATCGGAGCGTCGGTCGGCGTCAAGATCGCACAGGAGGCCAGCGGAATCAAAAGCGAGGCCTCTTCCAGTTCTTATTGAATGTTCCGAAAATTACTTGGCGACGAAATTAAAGGTGATCGTGCCTTCAGCCATTACGGGTTTGCCATCGACCAACACAGGGTTGAATTTTGATTTTTTGACTGCATCAACGGCCAGACCGCGGAGGTTTTTAGCCCCGGAATTCGCTTCCACCGAGGTTACCTTACCGGTCTCGTCGAGCGATATTTGTACAATGACCTTTCCCTGAAAGCCCAGTTTTCTATCAAGCTCCGAAAATACAGGTGAGACCAGGCGAGACGCATATGCGTTAAGCGGGCCTATCTGTACCGGTCCGGTGACAACAGGCAGCGGAACGGGCTTGGCGGCTTCGATCTCGGCCGCTTTCTTTGCTTCCGCTCTGGATTTTTCGGCTACAAGTCTGGAATATGCCGATTTGGCCGCCTCATTCTGATTATCCAGTTCGCCCGCTTTTTGATAGTCGGCGATCGCTGCGTCCATTTTCCCTAACTTTTCATTTGCTGTTGCCCGCCCGGCGTAAGCCGCAGAACTCTGCTCTACTCGCAAAGCAGTGTCGAAATCGATCAACGAGGTTTCGAATTTTTCTTGCTTAAGCAGGGCCTGTCCGCGCGCAACTCTCGACGCCGAATCTCCGGGCCGAAGTTCGATCGCTCGATCAAGGTCAGGCATTGCAGATTCGAGATCACCTTTCTCGATCGCCGCATGAGCACGGTTCCAATAATAGTCAAAATTCGGCGGAGCAGGCGAAGGCTTCGCGACAACCTCGGCGACCATTGAGTTGTCTACCTTTAACTGAGTCTCCGAGACGGCTTTTACGAGCGTTGCCTTTTCGCGAATGGCGACCAACAATTCCGGATATGCACCGGTACTGTCGAGTTCTTTTTCGATCTCCGGAGTGAGGGAGAAGGTGATACCTCGCGTCTTTACAGCCTCTGAGAGGATCCTGTTCTTCTCCTGAATGTCCGCCTTCTTTGATCGCAAAGCGATCAGAATATCGGCCAGACTGAGCTGTCTGCTCTGGCCGAACGCGGATGAGAGCGAACCGGTCAAAACCAACAGCCCGGCTAGGATCATCACAGGCACAACATTAATTCCGGATCTCGAAACACTGAGCTTACGCATACAACTACTCCAATATCTTGCAAAGTCGTTAATTATCATTTATGAGGTCATCAACGGTTACTTTCTTTTTGGGCGTTACCGTCGGTTTCTGAACAGTCTTGGTTTCAGTTCGCTTCACAACCTTTGAATCCGCAATTGCCGGCCGAGCAGTTGGCGAGTCCGGTGATTGCACCGGCCCGTTAGACGTTTCAGGAACAAAAGTTGAACGGACGGGTTCAGTGGTGACCGTCGGTTCAACAACCGGAGCAAGGCTAGCAGTCGGAGCCGGCTGTTTCAATACCACTGCACCTTGATTGACGTCAGCGTCAGAAATTCGGCCCTCCGCCGTCGCAATCGAAAATATGCCCCATCCGACAACGCCAACAACTAACAAGCCGGCGAAAGCCAGTGCACCGAAACGCAGCGATCCGGCACCGCTTTGCGGCGAATTATCGACTGATGAGAATATTTTCTGCGGTTCGCTAACAGGCAGTGCAGGCTTGGCTGGCACCACTTCAATTTCAGTTTCACTTATCAAGAAGTCTTCGTCGGTCGAGAGTTCGAAAGTCGCCGGAACACTTGCTTGCGATGCTTGGGGAGCTGCCGAGTAAGCTGCGGGCTCCTCGAACGGGATCTCAAGCAGATCCATATCGTCAAGTTCGATCGAGTTTGACAGGTCGACCGGCACCTTACTGGCAGGTACGGTAACGAGAGCTATCCTTGCCTCCGTGGCCGACTGAAATCGATCTTCGCGCCTGATCATTAAACATTTGAGTACAAATGCCGACAGCTCCGGACAGATCAAAGGATCTATGGAGCTTGGGGCAACGATAGGGTCAGGTTTACCGTCGAGGATCTCGATCGAGCGTTCAAGTGCATCAGCGGGCACGGCGTCGGTCAGTATTTGATAGACCGAAGCACCAAGGCCGTAAATGGCGGTCCGCACGTCGGGATCAGATTCGAGGGTTTCGAGTGCGGATTCATCATATCCGTTCGATATCGCCTTTTGGGAGGCAAGGTCGAGCCCGTTCCAAATACATTCAAGCGGCTTGAACGGCATGCTTTTGCGATCGTCGGCCGACGTCACATTCTTTTTCGCATCGGTGCCAAAATACAACAGGCGATTGTTGCCGTCGGCAGTGCGGCGTATCTGAGCCGGTGTAAGGTCGTCGATCGAAGAAATGCCGATCGATTTATCAATAAACTCCAATGCCAGCAGCAATCGCGAGATCGTCTCGACCGGCTGCATCAAAAATTCCTGCCGCGAAGGCCTCGCCTCGACCGGTTCGGTTACCAGATATTGACGATCGATCTCGGTAAAACCGTCTCTTACACGGACTATCCCATCGTGCCGGATGTCTTTGAGAGTTTGAATGCGTTCTGCGAATGCGGTATTGGCCGAATTGCGCTCGGTGGATGTGACCACTTTCGAATGAGCAAGCACCGTTTCATGAATGACGACCTTATTGCCCAAGAGATTGTCGTAGGCATCGTAAAAATTGTGCGGGGCCGCCGAACCGAAATGTTCGACTATGCGATAACGTCCTTGGCGTAATATGGAGTTGATGGAAAGCATAGAGTTGTCAGTGAGGACAGCGAGAGCTGTTAAAACAAGTATAACAGATTTGTGCCAGCAAAAACAATAGTATTCGTCATCGCAGTCCAATGCGTTTTTTGGCATCCGATCAGCGATAGGCAGAAGCGGATCCATAGGACTTTCTTAACAATTAAGCAGAATTAGGAAAGCCTCACACTTTGTCCCGCGTGTCCCGCCTGTACATCTTGTCCACGGCGTCCGGGGTGTACATCGTGTCCCGCGACCTTTGTGCGGCGGGCATTGCAATGCCGGCATTTCATTCAACTGCGAAGTCGCGATCTGGATATGTTCGGCTAAACATGTGTTGTACATACGGAAAAGTATACCATAGATGCAACACAAATCGAAGTGTTTTCTTCGTTGACCCGATTCGAGATCATTCTGGATCAGGGGTCCTTATAAAGTCGGTGTTTTGTCAGCTCTAGCGGGCTGAGCCGGCGGTTCGGTTGAATGTGCGGCGGAAATCTTCGCCGTCAATGAGGACAGTTTGGCACATTTCATAGAGCCGAGAGCGTGTCCGGACTCCGATTCGATCTTCGAGGGTTTCATCCCGATCGTTGGTTCTTTCGTCGAGATAGTTGGTCGTGAAGATGGTAAATTTATTGTTGTTATAGCGGGAATTAATGATGTGGCCAAGAGTGTCGCGGACCCAATCTGTTGGTTTTGATGACCCAAGTTCGTCGAGGACAAGCAGGTCGACGTTCATGATCGGCGAGAGTATCTCCATCTCAGAAGCCTGCGTGGCTGGATTGTACGAGCCTTGGATCTCTTTCAAAAGGGCGTTGAACTCGTAAAACAAGCAATTGCAGTTTTTGGTTTCGATCAGTTCCTTTAGGATCGAAATTGCCAGGTGAGTTTTACCTACGCCGACCGGGCCGGCCAACAATAATCCCTGCGAGACATTCGGGTATTGTTTCGCAAAATCAAACGCTTTCTTAAGAGCTCGCTCTTTGTAACGATCGAGCGTCAAATACGTTGGGAAGCTGGCATTTTGATATTTTGCAGGAATTCGAGCAGCCTTTAAAGGATCTTGACCGCGAACGGTCTTTCTGCATTCGCACTTCCGAGCACCTTTGCCCGCGATCAACTCCATACCTGTGCCGAAACAGATTGGGCACGTGTCGCTATCGGCAACAAATTCGACCACGTTGGGCATTGCAATGCGCTGGGGTACCTCTCTGAGATTGTGAGTTTTGGGTTTTTGCTGCGGCATTTCGGTACGTGGCTAAACGCGGTCAAGAGGATTATAGCACTCGAAAAATTGAATTCAAGTTTCGACGCACTACACCGTTATCCGTATGATATATTTAAGTCTTTGTGCATTAATATGGGTCTTCTACGCAGTATTTTGATAAAACTCAGGATCGCAGATCTAAGCGCCGAGCGGGCTCCGATAAGCGTAATGCTTCTCGATGACGATCACCGACGCCATAGATGGTTCACGAAACGTTTCACCGGAGATAACCTGGCGATAGCGGAAACGGTCGAAGACGCCAAGGTGCTGCTCAAAGGTGACAGTTTTGATGCGATTTTCCTGGATCACGATCTTCTTCCGCACCACTACGAATCAAACGATCACGATGATTTTCACCAGACGGGCTACGCGATTGCATTGTGGCTGCACGAGAATCCGGAAGTGCAGCGTGCGGCCACGATCATTGTTCATACCAGAAACGCCGACGCTGCGATCAAGATGGTCGAAAAATTGCGCGAAAGCGGCCGAAATGTCGAATATTGTGCGTTTCCGATGCTCGATCTGAAGATAAAGAACTACTGGAAACGGTGACACGAATGAAATATTGAAAGCTGGAAATAGTGAAGTGCATGCGTCGTCGCTCGTTGGCTGCGTACGCTTTCAATTCTCTCTTTCTATTTTTTCGCTTTCATCTCGTCGAGCTCTTTCTGAGTTTGCTCTATCAGCTGCTTGACTGCCGCCTTTGTTTGTTCATCCTTGATCGAATCGATCGACCTTGTCAGCGCCATTATGTAAGCGATCTTCAAGGCCTGTTCTTTCGGCGCAGAAATATCCGGTTCTACGCCGGTACCTTCCCAATTGGTCTTTGAGATCGGATTTATCGCACGGCCGACAGGTACGAAAGCACCGAAATGCTCACCAAGCCTGACCGTTCCACCGGGATGTGCACCGCCGCCGGTCGTTTCGCCGATGATAGTGGCTCGTTTCAGATTTTTCAAATTGTAGGAGAATTCTTCCGCGGCCGAGAAAGTTCGTTTGCTCGTTAGAATGTAGACATCCTTGTTTGTGAATTTTTTCGCCGCGAGCGCCGGCTTGGTCCAGAATTCATCTGTCTTATTCCCCGCACGCCAGTAAAGATCGTTGAGATGCACAGGCTTGTCGCCGAATAAGTAGGACGAGATCAGGGCTACCATCTCGGGATCGCCGCCCCCATTTTGCCGCAGATCGAAGATCAATGCGTCGGTGTTCGCCAGAAAAGTCATCGCCGAAGCGACCGTTTCCGCACCGGCCTGCGGGTCGTTGAAGCCCCGCAGATCGATATAGCCGATATTTCCCTGCAGACGTTCTACTTTCTCGAACCCGAAATTGATTCGCTTATTGGACCGATCAAATTGTGCTTTTTCTTCGGCCGTTGGCTCATCGCGATCTTTTCGAACAGGGATGGGTTGGTGCGAATATCTTACGCGCAGGTGCAGGTCCTTGCTGACGGATTGGAGATCGGCAGTCAGCTTGGCAGCGAACTCTTTAGAACTCGTGATCGTGTCGTATTCTTTGTTTTTGACGCGTTCGCGGATATTGGCTTCCATTTTCTTCGCCGATTCCGCGAAGACGTAGGATTCATTCAATTCCTTCAACAAGTTGTCAATTACCTGTGACTTCGTTGCGGCGTCGACCTCGAGATCGGGCTGCTGCATGGGCTGTTGGGCAGAAGCGATATTTCGTAAGACAAATAACGCGAGAATGAATACTGCAATGATACGGGCTATTAGAACTATGGTTTTCATTTGAAATTACTCCTGACGGCGGCCGGGTCCGTACCGCTAACGAACCCTCAGACCGTCGATCAATAATGTTGCCGTTTTATGAGTGCGGTCGGTGACTTCCTCCCTGTCTCCAAGCTCTATGGCGCTTAAACTGTAAGGGAGAAGCGCATTTGTTGCGACTATCAATGTCTGGGCCAGGTCGAGCGAATCGCCATTTGCAAATATCCCGCTCGCCTGTGCTTCAGCAATTACCAATGCGAGTATTTTTGCCTCTTCGCCAAAGTAACGCTTTCGGCGTTCGAGAAGTTGAGGACGAAGATAACCGAGTATTTCATTCAGACTCTTGGAATAATGCTGAACATTGTCAAAGCGGATCATCACACGCTCGATCAGCATGTCGTGCAGCCGCTTTTCGAGTGGAGCATCGCACTCGGCAATGCTGCGGAGCCTCTCCTTTACGCGTTCGACCAATCGGTCGATGTGCGAGAGTGCTATCTCCTCTTTGCTGGAAAAATGAAGGTAAATGCTGCCTTTGCCGATGCCGACCTCACGGGCGAGATCGTCAATGGTCATCTTTTTGTATCCATTTTTCGCCAACAAACGGTCGGTAGCGTCAAGGATCGCGTCGCGAGTGGTTATCGATTGGAAGGAATCTCTCATAATTCGAAAACTGACCAAAATCGCATTTTGGTCATAATATTAAACGGAAAGTGATTTGTAAAGTTCCAATTTTCTATAATCCGGCCATATCCCATTTCTTTACGACGTCAATGATCAGGTTGGCAACCTTATCTGTGACCTTTTTGTAATACAGATCCGCTTTTGCCTGATCGAATTTTGGAAAGCCTTGGCCCTTTTGGTAAAGGCCGATCGACGACGGAAATGGGACCGCTGACCATGTTCCGGCGGCCGGATACGGTGTTGTCATTTCGGGACCGCTGTATTTTTCCGGATGGACGAGGGTCGGATCAATGGCCTGAATAAATGCGGTTTCATTGAGCCCCGCATGCCCGCCGTCCTCGCCGAACACCTCCTTCGTCTCTTCTGAAGCGAAAGACCACCAATTGACCACCAGTGTCCTAATTTTTTTCTCTGCCGCCACCTCTGCAGCAATCGCTTGCAGCACCGCCGTTTGGCCGCCGCCGTGGCCATTTAGAATAATAATGTTCTTGAACCCATTCTTAGCGAGCCCCTCAAGGATCTGCTTGACGAACGGACGGTAAGCGGATTCGGTGATCTGAAAAGCTCCGGGATATGCCTCCATCGATCCGGTAATGCCGTACGGCAGCGTCGGCGCGATCATCGCATTCGTCCGGCGGGCGATCGTTTTTGCCATCGCTGTCGGCGCCGTATTGTCTGCTCCATTGTTGATTACGCCGTGCGGTTCGAGAGTGCCGGTCGGCAGCAGGACCGTGTTTGTTTTCGACGGGACAACGGCCTTAAATTCCATCCAGTTTAT
The DNA here is from genome assembly GCA_964625555.1 of uncultured Chloracidobacterium sp. Lineage (GTDB taxonomy): Bacteria > Acidobacteriota > Blastocatellia > Pyrinomonadales > Pyrinomonadaceae > OLB17. The sequence continues at coordinate 12,407 of CAZVDM010000043.1, read as the reverse complement.
CCTGTCCATCTCGCGGGTGGAGACGAAGTCTTTGTCGGACTGTGCATAACCAGCGATCGACAGGATGGCAGCCAAAAAGATCAGTGTTGCGGTTCTATTCATATTACCTCACTTTTTCTCAGCGTACTCTGCGTAAATCTCCGCGTCCTCTGGGTGGAAGAATAGTTCCACTCGGAGATCGCTGAGGAAGACGCTGAGGCCGCTGAGGCAAACTCATTTCTCTTCAAAATACTTTTTCCCGCGAAGTTTTACCGGCATAAGATCGCCGTCGGGATCGTTGCCTTCGTCCTTTCCATATCCGATTTCTTTCATCAACTTCGTCGGTGCGTTTCTTATCTTCATTGGAACCGGCAAATTCCCAAACTTAATGGCGTCTTCCATCGCGGCACCGATCGCGTTCGTTGCCGAACGGTCTTTTGCTGCGTTCGCAAGGTAAGCGACACCATGCGCCAAATTTAATGCGCATTCTGGCATGCCGATGGTTGTCACGGCCTGGAAGACAGCGTTCGCAACGACCAATGCCGTCGGTTGGGCGAGGCCGATGTCCTCGCTGGCGAAGATGACCATACGGCGGGCGATGAACTTCGGGTCCTCGCCTGATTCGAGCATGCGGGCAAGGTAATACATCGCGGCGTTGGGCTTTGAGGCACGCATTGATTTTATGAAAGCCGAGATGACGTTGTAATGCTCTTCGCCCTTTTTGTCGTAACGCAGGTACTTATTCTGCAGCGTTTCCTTGAGTGTTTCGAGCGTGAGCCGGTCGTACAGCCGCGAAGTGTTCTCGATCATCGTAATTGCCTGGCGCGCATCGCCGTTTGCCATCTCGACGAGCCATCGCTTGGCGACACCGTCAAGTTCGAAGCCTGTGCGATCAATTATCGCGGCCATGTCCTCGTCAGAGAATTCCTCAAGCACAAAAACGCGCAGCCGTGAGAGCAAGGCCGGAATGACCTCAAAACTCGGATTCTCTGTCGTTGCACCGATCAGGACCAGTTCGCCGCTTTCGACATACGGCAGCAGAAAATCCTGCTGGGCCTTATTAAATCGATGGATCTCATCGAGGAAAAGCACTCGCGGCCTATCATCGATCGAGCGCGTCTTGACGATCTGTCTGATGTCCTCCTTTCCGGCAGACACTGCCGATAGCTCAAAAAAATCGGCATTTATTGCATTCGCGTAGATGCGTGCCAATGTCGTCTTTCCTGTTCCGGGCGTTCCCCACAGCACGAATGAAAAGATGTGGCCCTGTTCGATCGCGAGGCGTAGCGGCTTATCTTCGCCGACGAGGTGCTTTTGTCCGACAAAGCCGTCGAGCGACAGCGGTCTGATCCTGCTCGCTAATGGTTCCATTAATGGCAATTATACCTTGATAATTGAATTTCGCCGTTGGTCCGGTTCTAGTCGTTCGGTCAATTACATAACTACATAACGAGAGATCCTGCTAGGCCGATAAGGCCGCCGGCGAGGATGACCCACAGCACGTCGATCTTGAAACGAAACAACGCAACAAACGCCGCGATGCTAAGAGCAAGGGCGAACCAATTTGGCCGGGCTGCGGCAGATGCTGAAGTAAAGATCACTGCCGTCCCGAAAACCAGGGCAAGATTCAATATCACACCGACGATAGCAGCCGTGACACCGGAAAGTGCTCCCGTCAAGAACTTGTTTCCCCTCAGACTCTCGATATATGGTGCGCCGAGAAATATGAACAAGAACGACGGGAGAAATGTCGTGTAGGTCGTTATCAGAGCCCCAATGACGCCGCTGACCAATGGCGATAGTCCATCGACAGGATTATTCCAGCCGGCCATAAATCCGACAAACTGAAGCACCATAATAAGCGGTCCGGGCGTCGTTTCAGCAAGTGCAAGGCCGTCAACCGCCTGCGTCGGCGTGATCCAATTGTAGGGGGCAGTAGTCACGGCCTGCGTTACGTACGCAAGGACAGCATAGGCTCCGCCGAATGTAACGAGAGCCGACACGGTAAAGAATCGATACTCCTGAGAGTGCAGACTGTCGTAACCATGCCACAATATCAATGCGGCAAACGGCAACAGCCAAAGGATGATCCCGGCAGCGAGTATTTTTATCGTGCGTGAGCGATTCGGAAGAGTATGTGCGAGTTGGACGTCGTCGTCCTCGATGGCGAGTGAAGCGGCATTTTCAGTGGCATCGGCAGTCGTTTCAGTGGGTTTGACCTCCGATGAGAACCAACCCGGAACAAGTCTGATTCCGGCGAGCCCCAGCATTCCGGCCGCAAATACAATCAGCGGGAACGGCACGGCGAGAAAATAGATGGAAACAAATGCAAGTGCCGCAATGGCATAATGTACGTTTTGTTTCAAAGCTCGTTTCCCGATCTTAAATAGTGCTTCGACAACGATCGCGACCACAACAGGCTTAAAGCCGCTTAGAACACCCTCGACAGCGGGAATATGTCCGTACGCAGCGTAGATATAAGAAAGCAGGAGCAAGATGAAGATCGACGGAATAACAAAAAGAGCGCCTGCGACGATACCACCGACCGTGCTATGCATGAGCCAGCCTATATAGACGGCCAACTGCTGAGCCTCGGGGCCCGGCAGCAGCATGCAGTAATTCAAAGCGTGCAAAAAACGCTCTTCGCCAAGCCAGCGGCGCTTATCAACAAGTTCGCGGTGCATGATCGCTATTTGCCCCGCCGGGCCGCCGAACGAGATGAATCCGAGCTTCAGCCAAAACCGAAACGCTTCGGCAAACGAGACCTTTCGCTTTTCGGTAATGTCAGCCATAAGTTCTGCAGGCGAAATGTAACATGCCTCATCGCGGATCAACAACTAATTGTGTGAAAGTAGCCGGTCGGGACTTCTTAATTGTGCAACTTAAGTTTGAGCGATCAAATGACGGCGTATGTCGGGGCGGTTGCAAAGCACCAGCGGCAAAGTAGAGAATAGAAAATACAATGATCGTTCTGGACACTGATATTTGTTCCGATTTTGAACAGGCTTCTTCGCGCGAATGGCTCGAAACAAATGGCATCGGCGGCTACGCATCGTCATCGGTTTCGGGTGCCAATACGCGCCGATATCATGGTTTGCTGGTGGCCGCGACGCGTCCGCCGCTTGGCCGTATAGTGATGCTCTCAAAACTCGAAGAGACGGTCGTGGTTGACGGCGAACGGTTCGAACTTTCAAGTAATCAATATCCGGGATCGGTTCATCCCGACGGCTACAGATATCTCGTCGATTTTCGGCTTGATCCTTTTCCGGTATGGACATTTGAAGTCGGCGGCCATTCGATCGAGAGAACAATATTCATGGTGAACGGCGAAAATTCGACCGTATGCCAATGGAAATTGAACGATTCGTCTGAGAATTTTGACTCAACTATCGAAATTGAGATCAGACCATTGTTCGCCTTCCGCGATCATCATCATCTTCGGCACGATCGCACCGGATTTGATGAGAATTATGTAGTTGATGAGGGAACTGTCTCTGTTCAGCCGACAGAGGAACTGCCTCGCATGTATTTGGCGCATAATGCCGTCAGCGTCGACGACGAAGGCTTTTGGTACAGTGATTTTGAGTATGCGGTCGAAGAAGAGCGCGGATTCGATCATCGCGAAGATCTGTTTCAGCCGTTCAGTCTCAAATTTGACCTCGCCGAGCCCGCAACGATCATAGCCTCGACTGAAAAGCGCTCTGCCGGCGATGCGGAGACCCTGAGAACGTCCGAGATCAAGCGGCGAGCGGCACTTGTTGTGAGGTCGGGTGCGAAAGACGCATTTTCTCGTCAATTGGTGCTGGCAGCTGATCAATTTATCGTCGATCGGGGCAAGGGCAAGACCGTGATAGCCGGATATCATTGGTTCTCTGATTGGGGCCGCGACACGATGATCGCGTTGCCCGGTCTAACGTTATCTACCGGCCGGCCGGAGATCGCGAAAAGCATATTGACCGAGTTTTCGCAGCATATTTCCGAAGGAATGCTGCCCAACCGGTTTCCCGACGCCGGCGAAATTCCCGAATACAATACTGTTGACGCAACGCTTTGGTTTTTCGAGTCGATCCGTGCTTATGTTGCCGCAACGGGTGATCATGAATTTGTTCGCAAGAGCCTGTATGACAAACTTGCCGACATTGTCGAATGGCACGTACGCGGCACCCGATACGGGATCCATGTGGATACCGACGGCCTGTTGTGCGCGGGCGAAGCCGGAGTTCAATTGACCTGGATGGACGCCAAGGTCGGCGATCATGTGGTAACGCCACGTACCGGGAAGCCGGTCGAGATCCAGGCCCTTTGGTATAACGCGTTGTGTATAATGTCGGACCTTGCGGTACTTTTCGGAGACAAAAAGCAGCAGGCAAGGTACTCGGAAATGGACGAGGTTGCGCGCGAGAGCTTTAACGGGCAGTTTTGGAACGAGGAAGCACAGTGCCTTTACGATGTTATCGACGGCGACATTCGCGACGCCTCGGTCCGGCCGAATCAGATCTTTGCGATCAGCCTTCATCATTCGATGGTCGATTCTGCAAGGGCCAGAAAGGTCGTTGACAGGGTCGAGGCCGAACTGTTGACGCCTGTCGGCCTTCGTTCGCTTTCTCCGTCGGATCCGCGATATGTGCCTATTTACATCGGCTCACCGACGTACCGTGACGAAGGGTATCATCAGGGAACGGTTTGGGGCTGGTTGATCGGCCCATTTGTCGATGCCTACCGAAAGGCCCACTCAAAAGACGCGATCGCCGACGCTCGTATAGATCAGATCCTTGAGGGGTTCAAAACTCATATTTCGGAAGCAATGGTAGGCCAGATCTCCGAGATATTCGATGCCGAACATCCGCACCGACCCCGCGGATGCGCTGCCCAGGCATGGAGCGTCGCCGAACTTCTTCGCGTTAGCCGGACCGATCTAAAATAACTGACATTTGGCACGTCGTCAGAACGAGTATGAAGCACCAAGATTAAAGTGGTTTGCAATTCTCATCTGACTTAATAGATAGCTAGTGCGAAGCCTTCGGTATTCCGCTCCAACGCTGAATTGCGGCGTGAACTTGTAAACAACGTTGCCGGCGACAACCAGATTCCGGGTCCGCCAATCGCGGTTCGACAGTGAGACAAGGTCGCCGTCGGTCGGATCATCGATGCCTATCGAACCATAGATACTAAACCGATCTTTCATGACAGGCGGCGTGAAACCAAGTTGGGTCCAGCCGCCTCGGGTGCCGATCGAACGAACGCCGCCAGCGACGAGCGAAGTGCCTCGCCGATAAGCAAAATCGTTGTTGTAACTCTGGAAAATTCCGGCCTGAAAGCCGCCGAGATTGCGGCCGAAGAAGGCTTCGCCGAGTAAGATAAGTCGATCGGATAAGGGGAAATTCCAATCGACGGCAATGCCGACCGATTCGATGTCGTTCCTGACATTCGCGGTGCCGGCAAATACCTTTGAGCGGCCGTAATGGGCCGAGATCGCTATCGAGCCCGCTTTCTTTGTTCCGAACCAAGCCTTATCTCCAAACGCGAGACGGCTCTGGAAAAACGGCACGTTCGACGCGGCTCCGCTCGTCGGTTGGACGGAAAAAGCCGCATTTGCAGCAAAATCTCCGGTCTGAGGAGCGAGAACGGCACCCTGCCATGTCAGGTGATCGCCGATCCTGCGTTCGAGTCGAACTTGCGGGATGCGTGCCCAATTGTTTCCGGCGGCCGCCATCTGCGGATTTCCCGCGGTCGCCATCGAAACCGGATTTATAGGGGCGAAGACCATCCAGTCCTGTCCGATCGTGAGGGAAGTTCGCTCCCAGTCCAAACGGGCGTTAGCTAATCGAATACGAAAGACGCCCATATTTTCGCCGATCCCGATCGACGGAAAACCCCCAAAAAAGTCGCCTTCGATGACCGCAGAGAGGCGAGCAGTGCCTACCTTGGCACCTTCGAGCTTCATTCCGAGTCGAGTTTGGCGGACGCTCGCGCTGAGATTTCCTGTTCCGGTCGGTGTTGCGAAGATAGGAACGTCGGCGTTGTTGGTGCCGCTGCTGTTACTGAAGGCGTTAAAGAACAGAGTACCGTAAGGCGTCAGCCGGGCACTTCCGACATCGACGCCGAGATCCTTTTTCTTTTCAGCTGCAGGTTCGGTTTTGGTGGTCGTTGCGGCCGTGGGCTTTGCGGTGACGGAATTGGAAGTCGGTACGACGATCTTATTCTTAGTCGGCGACGATTCATTGGCTTGTTGTATCTTTGCAAGCTCGGCCGCGACGGTCTTTAGCTGCCGCTCCAGGTCGTCGACCCGCTTCAGCAGGTCGGCAACTGTTGGTGCGTCGGGCGTCTGTGCTTGCAGAGCTGATGCAAATACTACGGCAATTAGGATCGACTTTAATGTCTTTAACGATTTGTTCATCGCGTCACCTCATAATGTATTCAGAATTATCAGTTTTCGCCGGATCGATTTATGATTCTCGTCATAAAGTGTTAAATATTGAATTCTGAGACCGTGTTGTGGAATTGAGCGGAGTTCATTTGAAGACCGAGATCACTCATATAGCCGACCATTTTAGTGCCGAGCTAACGAACAGCCTATTTGCTGCCGGCGCAAAGAAGCGTTTGTGCGCAAACGAGCATCTATTTTATGCAGGTGACGATGCGACATTTTTGCCGATCGTGCTCTCGGGAAAGATCAAAATGGTCCGCTATCCCGAGGCGGGGAAAGAGATAATTATTGGCTTATTTCAGTCTGGTGAAATATTTGCGATCCCGCCGGCGATGGATGGAAAGCGGTTTCCCGCGACCGCGGTCGCGATCGAGGAAACTCAAGTTCTCTTGCTTCCGCGAAAGGACTTTCTGGAGCTGATGGACTCGTCGAGCGAATTCTCGGCCATCGTAATGGGCCGAATGTGCGGCATTTTGCGTGATCGGGCCGAAACGGTGCAGATATTGGCGACGCCGTCAGCCGAGCAACGGGTTGCTAATGTGCTATTGCGGTTGGCCGGAGAAATGAACGGCGACGAGATCAAGAAAATTGCCCATCGGCGGCAGGATATTGCCGAAATGTCGGGACTGACATTGGAAACTACCATACGCGTCATCCGTAAATTGGCCGGAAAGGGATATTTTCAGATCGTCAGAGGTCGAATTATTCTGGAATCCGTCGAGCCATTGCGTAGATTAGTCCGATGAACGAGGTCGGGGCTTTTTGAAAAGTGATCTGAATCATAATTTCGCGATCGATCTAATGATATGTTCATTGTCAGAGAGGTTCATTTAATTACTCGAAAATGAAGATCAGGATCAGAGGAAATACGTTGAGGTTTCGCTTGGGCCGGACCGAGGTTGCCGAACTTAGCCAAAACGGTCGAATTGAAGAGAAAGTGAACTTCGGCCCGGGCGACCAGAACAATTTCTTTTACACACTCGAATCCGCAGCCGGCCATGACTTTATTGGAACGTTCGCGGGAGGACGGATCAAGGTGTCGGTGCCGGCGTCGATCGTTGGCCGCTGGGCCTCCAGCGACGATGTGAGCATCGAGGGTACTCAAACCATCGACGATCAAAATGAATTGAAATTCCTGATCGAAAAGGACTTTGTATGCCTGAATGCGCATAATGACGAGGACCAATCCGACCGCTATCCTCACCCCAAGGGCGACGATGCCTGTTAAATTCGAGGTTCTTTCCGCAACATGACCCAAATCATATTTTTTCCTGCTTTAATGAACCAAGATCATATCGAAGTTTCAAATTGGAGGAATTAGCAAATGATCAATGTTCAGGGAAAGACAGTCAGGGAAATAGCTCTTGAGATGCCAGTAACGACCCGAGTTTTCGAGGAGTTTAAAATAGACTATTGTTGCCACGGTAATACGCCGTTTGACGAGGCCTGCCGTAGTGTTGGAGCCAGTCCGGATGTGGTACTGACCAAGATCGACAGTGTGCTTGGTGTGGCAGGCGGGCCTGATCGAGATTCTTTCTCGGCGATGGAACTGAGCGACCTTATCGAGCACATCCTGGAAAAACACCATGTTTATACCAAGGCAGAAATGGAACAACTGACACCGCTGATGGCGAAGGTTGCAAGCCGGCATAGCGATCATAATCCGTATCTGCTCGAACTTAAGGAACTATTCCAGGAGCTGTGTTACGACCTCGAACCGCATATGACGAAAGAGGAAATGGTCTTATTTCCATACATCGAAACGCTCGAATATAATCACGCGAATCAACTGAATGCGGCATTTCCTCCGTTTGGCACCGTGCAACATCCGGTCAGCATGATGAACATCGAACACGAGCAAGTAGGCGAGATACTGGAGAAAATGCGCGAGGTTACCAACGATTACGCATTGCCGCCTGAGGCATGCCCGAGTTTTACGGCCCTCTATCACCGGCTGGGCGAGTTTGAACGCGACATCCACCAACATATTCACCTTGAAAACAATCTCCTATTTCCGCGTGCCGTTGAAATGGAGAACGAAGTGTTCTCATCGGTTGTGCATTAGCATCAATGGCAGTAGACAAAGCAGCGATCCTTCGATACCCCAAGATCCGTGCCAAATCCGTCGCATTGCCGGTGGAACACGGGTCTTGGGGTTTTCTGTTTGAGCCGCTGGTTGCGGGAATCGCTGTCGCTCCGTCTTTGGCGTCTATTTGGATCGCGACACTCGTGGTCGGCGCTTTCCTGATGCGCCATCCGCTAAAGGTGATCCTTGCAGGCGGAAAAGCAAAGATCGGATCGCCCCAGACTAAATTGGCACTAAAATTTCTGGTAATTTTCGCTGCTGTTTTTTGTATTGGAGTTATCGGATCTGTCTTTTATGCGCGGCCGGAAAGTTTTGTGCCCTTTGCACTTGTCCTGCCGTTGGCCGCTTATCAGATCTACTGCGACGCCACGCGCAGTTCGCGTCAGTTGCTTGCAGAGTTGATCGGCTCGGTCGCGATTTCGTCATCGATCGCCGTGATCGCCTTGGCTGCTTTTTGGGAGACGCCGAAGGCGTACACGCTTTGGTTGATCATGATCGGAAGGTTGATCCCGTCCATTCTTTACGTCAGAAACCGGCTCAAGCTCGAAAAAGGCAAGGTGTATTCACGCATCATTCCGATCACGGCTCATATTGTTGCGTTTGCAATGGTATCGGCGTTGGCGGTCTATGGCGTCGGTTCGTATTTGCCGGCGGTAATGTTCGCGGTCCTGCTGGCGCGATCAATGGTCGGGCTTTCGACTTATCGAAAAAAGGTCAAGGCAATGAAGATCGGGATTTGGGAAGTGATCTACGGGGCACTGACCGCTGTCTCGATCATCGTCGGGCATTACAGTGGATTCTGACCAGCCACTTTACGCGATGCCGCAGACTAACTCGTCGTCAACATCATCATTTTCTAATACCGGCAAATAGCGCTGCTTTTTTTTATCTTTGTCCTTTCCAACACGTTTGAAAAGTGCCTTCCCGGCGAGCGATAGATATTCGATGCCGGAGTTCGATAAGATCTTGGACATTTGCTCGGCATATTTCGAGAGATGTTCGTCGATAAACGTCTTTGAGGCGTCCGCCGTGATCGCAGCATTCTCAGGGTCTGAACATTCCAGCGCAAATGCCTCTTTGAGCCGCAGATACGCGATGAAGCCAGTCTCGACGGCGACGTGATCGGGAACCTCATCAGTTTTTGGTCTATAGGAAAATGCGTCGTAAAAGCTCGACAATTCGGAAAGCATATAGCCGGGTTGGACCCAGCCGCGATAACTGACCTCACGACCGGGAGCCGGGCCTCCTGGGCCGAATATCGAGTGAAACAGGCCTTCGCTGGCCTGTTTTTGAGCGACTTTTGCGGCGCGTTTCAGATTCTTGTCGGTCACTGCTCGACCAAGCGAATCTATCTGCTCGAGTTTTTCTTGATCGGGACAATCAAAGAGCAAACTAAGAAGGCGCCATTCGGCGGCATCCAGCAATAAATTTCCATTTTCTATCTTTTGGCTTTTCATATCATTCACCGAATTATCGCGTTTCTCCGCGAAGTGCGACGCGGCCGAGCAACTCGGACTTTTCTGGTTCACATAAGATCTCATCTAGAATCGGATAAAGGTATTTTGATTCCCGGGTGTCGTGATGGCTGCACAGACGCAAATAGAATGCTTCGCGGTCCAGCAGATTGAGCAGCGCCCTGTCAATATTAGCCTCTGTCGCGATCTTTGACGTTGACTGCTTGAAAAGTTCGATGTACGAACGCATCTTCTTGTGATCGTCGTAATAGAGCTTTGGGGCTCCGGCGTCGGGAAATTCACCGCGTTCTTCGTAAACCGGCAGCAAGATGCTCTCTTCGTCCGCCATATGGCTCAACAACGTAGATTCATGCGCCGCCAACAAATGCAGGGCCTTTTCGAAATCGAAATGGAGCAAGGCCCGCTGGTGCTCGAAGAAGAGATCGTCGATCACCTTGTGAACCGTCATTAGACTGCTTATTGACGCCATTTACTCTCCTGCGATCTATTTTAGGATAAGGGGCACCCATCCGGTTCTCATTTTCCTCGCTCCGACCTCGGTGTGCGAGCCTTCCCAGACAGCAAAAGCTATCTGCGACGGCGATGCCGCTCCAAAACCGGCCGGGATCGGCCGGGTTATCACGACTGCCCAACCTGTTTTGGTTCTCACGCCTTTTCCTTTCGACACCGTATTCGCCGCCGGCGACAGAGTGCTCGGGCCCTCGGCGATCAGGTCTTCGACCGGCTGGTCGCGCGGGCCGGCCCGCCGATTACCGAGAGCACGTGCCGGGGCGTATCGAGCGGCGGCGGCGGCCTGGGCCTGCGGATCATTTTCGAGTGGTTTTGCTTCGGACGGATAGTGGTCGATCGACGCGTTCGGGTAGATGGCATTGATGTTGTCGGCACGTCCTTCGACGATCGCCTGCCAATCGGCACGCCAGAACGAGATCTCGACGTTCTTGCCAACTTCGCCCATTTGAGGGGCCGGCACATTCGGGTCGACCTTAGCCGGGAACTGGACCGCACAGCCGTCAATGAAGTGCCGCGGGCCGGGCATATCGCTTTGGCTTGCGTCGAGCCACTCGAGCCGTACGGCGATCTCTGTTCCATTCGTCATTGCTTTGACATTTACCTCGGGCGTCGAAGGCTCCATTAGACGCGGCTCGACGAGATCCTGCAGGATCATCTTCGAAACGTGAAGCGGCACCGCATCCCAGACGCCGTCGTTCGGATCGAGAGTGATCTCTTTGACCTGTGCAACGTTGACCTCCGGCGTCGCAACCTGTGCCTTTTTACAGGCAGCAGCGAATATTAGAAGAAAGACTATGAGCGAAATTAAGGCTCGCATAAATAACCTCCTCACGGACAATTGGTGCGCGTGATCTGATAGAGCTTGTCGTAGGCCGGACGAATGTGGACCGGTTCTTTGAAAGGAACATTGATGATCTCTTTTCCGTTCTCATCCATTCCTATTGCCTTTTCGCCGACCCGCTTCCATTTCCGCATAATGGCTTCGGTCGAACCGAATAGGCCCAACAAGCTCGTCAGATCCTGATCGTTCGGGGCGTTGCGGTAGATCTCGACCGCCTTTTCAGTGCCGGGGCCGAACATCTGACGGGTAAAAGCGGTCGGCACATGGATCGGCGGAATGTAATAGACATTTGGCTCAAGCCCAAACTGCGGGAAGAGCGGCAAAGCGACCTTTTTGATGTGGACGAGATAGTCGATCGGATTGTCTGCCTGCGCCTTGTCCGGCGTGTTGATAAAACCGGCGATCCGGATCTTGCCGATGCAGTTTGCAAAACATTGTGGCGATAATCCTTGTTCGATCTTTGGGTAACACGCTATACACTTTTCGGACGTTGAGGTCATCGGGTTGAAAAAGACCTTCTTGTACGGGCAACCGCGAACGCATTCCTGATAACCTCGGCAGCGGCCCTGATCGACCAGGACAATGCCGTCCTCAGGCCGTTTGTAGATCGAGCCGCGAGGACAGGATGCAAGGCATCCGGGATACGTGCAATGATTGCAGATGCGTGCGAGGTAATAGAACCACGCCATCTGATGCGGAATGTCGATGCTGGCGCCGTGTTCGATCCCTCCCGCACAGTCGTCTTCGCCGACGTTTGGATACGCGTAATCTTCGTCTTCGGGCCGCCAACCGAGCACTCGTTCGCCGGCCGGTGCCGATTCAAATATCGTGCTGCCCTTATAGACCGATTGGCCGTTCTCTTCGCCCCAGTTCTGGCCGTCTAGCAAACTCAGGAGGTTAAGATCCCATGCAAGAGGATAAGAACCGTAGGGCTTGCTTTCGACGTTGTTCCAGAGCATATATTCCTGCCCTTTGCCGGACGTCCACGTCGTCTTACAGGCCAGCGTACAAGTCTGACACGCGATACATTTATTTGTATCGAAAACGGCGGCAAATTGCTTTTGCGGCCGGCTCTCCGGATACCAGTAG
>CAZVDM010000042.1:0-22517 GCA_964625555.1 uncultured Chloracidobacterium sp. | reverse complement strand
GAGCCTTTTCGACCTTGTGTTCGCGTTTCGAGCGTGCTTTCCCGGTCTGGGCATCGATTGTGATCAGATCGTCTTTGTCAGCGATCAGGATCGTGTTCGCGTCGGCGAACATAAAATTTGTCAGCCCTTTGTCGGCTCCTTTGTATCGCCAGATCGTCTTTCCGGTTTTCGTGTCGATCGCCGATACACCGAACGGTCCTTTTTCCTTTGGTTCGCCATCCTTGAGCTGTGTGAACTGTCCTCCGGTGCGAACATAAAGAACGTTACCAACACGTGCCATCTCGGCACAGATCCCGAGGTCGTCGGCCTTCCAATCGACGTTGCCAGTCTGGCGGTTGACGGCTCGAACGCGTCCGCGTCCAGAGACATAAACGTGGGTTTCGTCAAAGATCGGATCAGCTTCCGTGAGCGCGAGGCCGTCTTCGTTTATTTTGAATTTCTCGCGTTCTTTTTCTTTGCCGGTCCGGGCGTCGTAGCTGGTAGCGCCTTCGTAAAAAAGAAACAGACGTCCGTCGAGCAACAGCGGTGCGCGGTAATTGTCGAGCGTAAAATCGATCTCGCCAAGACCTTCGCCAAACCGCGAAGGCATCATCTCGATCTCGCCGTCGAGATCGCGTTTCCACAGCTCGTTCCCGGTCGAAAGCTGCATCACGTGAACGACCGGTTTTCGCTTAAAACTTTCGCCGGCGTTCCCGGCCGTTCCCTTGACCATGACGACCGCGATCAGGTCGTTTACGGGGTCGACGGCGAGCTGCATAACGTCGCCCTTGACCTTGTCACTTTGCCAGATGGACGAGCCCGTGAGCAGGTCGACCGCCTCGAGCCTCGATTTGCTTCCCAGATCTCGTGAAAACAATATCAGATCAGTGTCCGGCACCGGCGTGACGGCCGTTTCCTCGATCTTGCCCGTCTCGCGCCGCCAGATGCGTTCGCCCGTCTTGCCGTCGATCGCGTACAAACTCTTTTCCGTCCCGGCCAGCATCACGCCAAAATCAGTCGTCTGATAAAAGCGGATCTTCGAATCCAGATTGGATTGCCAAACCGTCTGAGCCGGCGAAATTGCCGCGAAAAGGCACAGAACGCACAAAAGTAAAACAGCAGCTTTCATGCTGCTATTTTACCGCTTTAATGTTGAATCAGGAAGGTTTTTAGGTCTAAGCCGCGAGATTCTGTAAAACGCGGTCGTGGCTTTTCGCAGATAGGTTTACGATCTCAAACATCGATTTGGGATAAATGTAGTCTTCCTCGGATTCGTCTATCACTCGAAGATAGTCGTCCGGGTCACTGTCCTCAGATTCGACAACGGGATAGACCTTGTTTAGTTCCAGGTCGTCGCAATCAGAGTTTTCTAAGCAAAAGGCAAAACCGATAATATTCATTTCTAATCGAGAAGTCGCTTGATCTTCACCTTTCGCCAATTCTCACCACCGAAATCTCTCCTTAACCGGTTGAGTTCCCGTATGCCGAACCGTCCCCCAATGACCTCGATATTTTCAAGCGGCTTTATGTATCGTATGAAAGGAATCACGCTTGAAAAACCTCAAGAAAACAATACCAAATTCACACTTCGAATGAAATAGATTTTTTATTATTGGATGCGGTACGCCTTGGCCTTCCACACAACGACGACGGTGCCGCCGAGGTTTTCGGCGATGCGTTTGATGCTGCCGTCGAGATCTTTGTAGGCGTCGGAGCCGCGGGTGACGCGGATCATCGGTTGGCTGGAATACGCGGTGTCGTACCATATGCCGCCGCGGTTATCGAAGTTCTTGCCGCCGACGCTGCGGAGCGGGGTTTGAGCATAGATGTTTGCGTTCGACTGCTGCTGGTCGTAACGCGGCCCGGCCCGGGTCGGGCCGACTTCCTTTTTCTTTGGCGAATACGGGCCTTCGCGCGAGAGGCGGTCTTCGGCGATCTTGCTCCGATCCGCAAGCTTTAGGTCATCAGCATCGGACTTGGAGGGCTCGGGTTTTTCGTCACGAGTTTCCAGCGGTTGTCCGTCCTTGGGCCGCGGTGCCGGCTGCGTTCCGGCTGATTTAGACTCCGGCATTTCGGTCACCGCGGCTCCGCCGGAAACGTCCGTCTCGGCGCGCTTGGCAGCTACCAACGGTTGATCAATAGGAGCAATCGCACCGGAAGGTTCGCCCGTTGCGGGCTGCGAAGCCGTCGGTGCCGAAGCCGTCGACGGGCTCGCTGCCGGGGCGGCCGGATTGATATTCGCATTAGCGGCGGCCGATCTGTTGGCCTCAGGTGCAGAATTTGCGGCACTGCCGCTCATCACCGGCTCGCTGGCCATCGGTTTTGAACTATTCGCTACGGCAACGTCGCTTTGGTTCGCAGCGTTTCTATTCTGTATCGCCAGATAGCCTATGATCCCGCTAAATGCGACGACCAGAGCGCCCATCGCTAGAGCTAGGTTTGGCGTGCGGAAAAGCTTGCTGTACCAGGGGATCGCGGCTTCGACGATCGGATCAGATACGGTTGAGGCGGCCGTCGCCACCGCCTCGTTGTTCATCTCGATCGCAAACGCGAGTTGTTTGCGGCAACGGTCGCAATCGGCAAAATGCTCCATATTGAGCAGTTTGGCCTTTTGCGGCAGGGCGTTTTCGACAAAGGCCGCGATCGTGTCGGCATCGAGGTGAGCAGTTGTGACAGACACACCGCCAGAGCCTCGCGCTTTTCTGAGAATCGCATCCATTTCTTTGTCGAATTCAAGTTCCATCAAATTAATAAGCCACAGAGGCCACGGAGTTCACAGAAAGAATATATCTACTTTAATGATCATGACAGCCATCTTGTACATCATATTCACTCAATTCGAAACCCGACGCCCCTGCGGCTAGGCTTTCGTAACCCAACATTAGAACGCCTCAAACAATCATATCTTGCACTAGAGCGAGGATCAGAAATGCGGCGAACATCGTTTCGAGATTTACGCCGAGGCTTGCCGCCGTTTCACTCAAGTGGCGTTTGACCTCGGTCTCGGTCCAACCGTGCGTTTTTTTCAGCTCTCTCTCGACGCCTTTGCGGATCTCCGTCTGCACACGCGTCAGCTTTCGGCTCGCTGTGGCTTCGTGATAGCCAAAGGTCGCGGCGATGTCTTTTAATTTCAGATCATCAAAATAATACAGCTTGAGGATCAAACGGTCTTCGGCCTCAAGCTCTGCTATCGCGGCCGAGAGTGCGGCTGAAACGTCGGATTCCGTCTGTTTCTCAGTCAACAGATCCTCAGGATTTTCCGTTTTTGACCCAAAATGATTGCCGTCGCCATTGGCGGCCTCGTTCGCAAGATTTTCGAATTCGCGGTCTTCCTCGATCTGGACAAATTTCGACGTTTTCCGAAACTGATCGACCGCAAGCTGCGAAACCACCGCACGCAGCCAGCCGGCAAGGCTTCCGCGTCCCGAATAATAGGCCAGCTTGCTCTTCTTATTGCCGTCGGCATCCACACGCAACCCATAGAGCTCTGCCCAGATCGAACTTGCCAGATCCTCGGCGTCCTCATTATTTGACGATATCTTGCGCGCCGCCGATTTTACGGTCGAATCAAAATTCGCGACCAGATCTTCCCAAGCCTTTTCATCGCCTTTTTCGCACGCGACGATCAAACACAGGTCGTCGGCACGAATATCATGCACAAACTCCTCAATATCCGTCGGAGCCAGATCCGACGCGTCGTTCAACAGATATTTGTTAAGCGTCGCCTCGACACGCCCCGCGATGTCCGCACCTTTCAAACCACGCGCGTTATCGGCGCGCGAGATCAAATGCTCTATCGCTTCACCAACCGTATTTTTGTGCTTCTCGGCGATCGGACTCATTCAAAAATTAAGGAGATTTTAGCACTGTTTTGATGAAAAAAAGAACGTTTGGGGTTGTTTGTCAGAACCACCTGCGGTAGCGGGTGGTTGAACTATCGATTTCATTCAATTTCATTGAGTGACGCTCGACTTAAACCACCCGCTACGGCAGGTGGTTCTGACTTACTTCAAATGCTTCCGCAAAAACGACACGATCTTATAGCCGTCGTAATAGACCCACGGTTTTACGCCGAGGGTGTAATGGCCGCATGGAATTGTGACGGCGCTGTGTTTGATTTTGTGCTGTTTGAGCGCTTTGATGGTGTCGCGTGAGAGGTCGACGGGGAAGCTGAGGTCGTACAGCGTGTAGATGTATCGCTGCGGACGCGGCGGCAATTTTGCGAGACGGTCCATATATGCCATTGGCGAGATGGGCAGCCAGTATTCGCGAAGCTCATCGAGGGCGATATTGCCGTGCATGCTCTCTTTGACGTGATAGGTCGACAGTCCGTGCCAGACGACGTCGGCCGGATAGCCCGAGACGTGATTAAAGACCGCCGTATCGATCTGCATATCGTGTGTGAAGGCAAAAAAGCCGACGCACGAACCGATGCTCGTCCCGACAATGCCGATCTTCTCAAAGCCTTGCTCTTTGAGCCAACGCACCGCCGAGCGCGTATCGACAACGGCCTGCTGCAGCGATTGCAGCGTCCGGCCGACATTCGGCGCGACCAGGTATTCGGCACGTTCGAGCTCGGGCGGCATACGCTCTTCGTGATACGGCAGCGTCAGACGCAGGGCCGACATTCCGACCTTGTTGAACATTTTACAGAGGTCAAAGTAGGTTCCGGCTTTTGCATTCCAGTGCGGCAATACCAGAACGGCGGACTTTTTGTTGGTCTCGTGCGGGAAATATTTGGCGTAGACCGTGTTGTTCTCAGGCGAGGGTGTCGTAATGCCGCTCGTCCAGGTCAACTTTTCTCCTTTATCTGAGTTCTCAAATTCCGAATCCGACACTTCAAATTTGAAATCTGAAATTTCCGGCGAGAAGAAAAAATCCTCGCTGTGCTCAAGTGTATTCCGCGAGAAATCGCTGAACAATTTTCGCGGATCGTCGCCGTTCGGATGATCGGTTATAAACTCGGTGCCCCAGTCAAACGGGTGCGCGACGCGATTGTCATCGAGCATCGCGAAATGCCGTTCCTGTTTGTGCATGTAGCGTTTGAGCATAGGTTCCAAACCAATTCTACCAACAGATCTACACAAATCACACGGTCTCTCGGATCTGCCTTACGATGTCATCAATGCCCGGGACGTATTCGCCATCCGTCGAAACCTTGATCGTCGGCAGGTCGAATTTTGGCTGCGTAAACTCGGCATAGGGCAGAATTTCACCCGTATTCCGGTAGTGAACGACCATGTTGTCGCCGTGATAATACTCTCGGTTTTCGTCAGCCAGGCCTCGTTCGAGATAACGTCGTGCGGCGACCGCATCGTCAACAGCGCACCGAATGATAAATGGATCAGCTAACTCGATCATTTTTGCCATCCTCGGCTCCCACACCTTGTGCTGAAAGGCCGCCTCAATGACGATGGAGATATTGCCCTCAAGATAATTACCGACCAGGCGGAAGAATAACTCGGTCGCCCGGCCATTGGTATCCGGCGGAAGCTCGTCATGCCGTACGCCGAAGGTGTTTACATAGCCCTCTTTGATCTCGTCGCGGCTGATGAGCGGCATCCACAGGGCCCTTGCAAGCTTGGTGGCTAGAGTGTTTTTCCCCGAACCGGGGCGGCCGGTAACGATGATGCACTTTGGTTTTCTGTTCATCCAAAAATGTGAAAGGTTGGGCGGCCTTTCTTATGCAGCAGCGGATTTCGCTTTTTTAACGATCTTTTCGTAAAAAGCGATATATTGCGGAATGATCCTTTCGGTCGAATAACGCGAGATCGCGAGTTCGCGGCCGCGCTCGCCGAATGCCCGCCGCAGATCCTCGTCGCGGAGCAGCTTGAGCGTATCGACGCTCATTTTCTCAACATCGCCGACATCGCTCAGAAAGCCGGTTTCGCCATCGTTGACGACCTCTGGAATGCCGCCGATGCGTGTCGCGATCACCGGAACCTCGCACGCCTGTGCTTCGAGTGCGGCGAGGCCGAATGATTCCAGTTCGGACGGCAGCAGGAATACATCCGCAACGCCGAGATAGTCGGCGATATTTGCCTGTTTGCCGACGTAAACGACGTTGCCGTTCATCCCCAATTGTTCGCCGCGATATCGCACCGCAGAGAGCTCGGGGCCATCGCCGACGAGAATTAGCTTCGCATTTTGGCCCTCAGCCCTTACTTTCGCCAGTATCTCAACGCAATCATTTGGGCGCTTGACGTGGCGGAAATTCGATACGTGAACCAGGAGGCGCTCGCCGTTTGGTGCCAGTTCAGTTTTTAATGGTGCTTCGGGCGTTCGGAAATAATGCTTTCCGCAAATAAAATTGGGGATGACCTCAATCTCATCAAAATCAAAGGTTTCAATCGTCGCCTGCTTTAGAAATTTGGATACGGCCGTGACGCCGTCCGACTGCTGCAAACCGTATCGCGTGATCGGCAGATAACTGCGGTCGGCTCCGACGAGCGTGATGTCGGTGCCGTGAAGCGTTGTAATTACCGGCACATAACGCTTTTGCTTGATCGATTCGCGCGCCAATATCGCCGAGATCGAATGCGGTATCGCGTAGTGAACGTGGAGCAGATCGAGCTTTTCGGCACGAGCAACGGTCGCCATCTTGGTCGCCAGAGCGAGATCGTACGGCTGATGTTCGAACAGCGGATACGACATCATCTCGACTTCGTGAAAATGGATGCGTTCGTTGAGTTCGGTCAAACGGGTCGGCAAGAACGAAGAGATAAAATGGACGTTATGCCCGCGTTCGGCAAGGTCGCGGCCGAGTTCCGAGCCGACTATTCCGCTGCCGCCGTATGTTGGATAAACTGTGATGCCGATATTCATGCGAATCCCTTAGCGAAAACTTCATTGTAACATATATCGTTACAAAAGCTAGGAGAAAGTCCGCAAGAGAGTTCCTGCGAGCAATATCAAAACCGACAGGCAGGCCTTGGGCTGAGAGGTCGCCGGCGTTTCGTCGGTCAGCTTGGCCGTGGGCTGATCCGCCTGCGTATCGGTCTCGGCGATCGTGGTCGTGGTACCTTTTTTGCGGATCAGATAGACGACGCCGGTGAAATCGTCGGTCAGAAGGAATGAATTGGCGTCGAGCTTCATAATGTCGCAGGGGCGGCCCCAGACGATTGAGCCTTGGAGAAATCCGGTCAGGAAATCCTGCAGTTTTTCGCCCTTCCGCATGATGACGACCTTGTAACCGTGTCCGATCTTCTTATTTGTCGAGCCGTGAAGCGAAACGAGAAAAGCGTTCTTGATCGTATCGTCGGCGTCATCGTCGTCAAAATAATCAAATCCGAGAGCGGACGAACGAGCAGGGAAATGGGCATACGGAGCGGTCACATTGGAGCATTGCCCGGGACGTTTGAATTTCGGGTCGGCAAAGATCTTGCCTTCGGAAGAGTGGCAATACGGCCAGCCGTAATCGGCACCTTCTTTGAGCGCGTAGAATGTTTCGTCCGGCTTTGTCAGGCCTAGATGATCGGAGCCTTGGTTGGTCGCGAAGACAAACTTGCCGATCGCCCGCAGGCCGACGGCATTCCGCAGGCCCTTGGCAAACTCCTTTTGATCAGTGCCGTCGGGATTCATTGAGATAATGCTCGCTCGGATCTTTTCCTTTTCGACGCAGGCATTGCAGCTCGAACCGACCGAGACATACAGCTTGTTGTCCGGCGAGAACGAGATCGTCCGCGTCAGGTGCCAGCCACCGTACTTGTAACTAAGGCCGTAATCGGGAAACTTGGCGAGCACTTGCGGCCGTGTATCGGTCGGTTTGGTCTCTCCGCGGGTGAATTTTCGTCGCGTTAGCTGGTGCGTTTCGGCCAGGTAAAACCATTCCTGGCCGTTCGCGTCTTTGTAAAACTGCACACTGTTCGGATTGCGCAGATTCTGCATATAGGGAATGGCACGTGTGAATTTACCGGTCTTGCCGTTCCAGCCGTCGAGTATGTAAACCGTTCCGCGGCTGCCGTCGGCGAGGTTGTACATATCGGTCACGAAGATGCGGCCGTCCGGAGCCTTAGCGAAAAACCGCACGCGTTTGAGGCCCTCGAGAGCCGGGATCATCTCCCAGCCTTCGGCCAGTTTGAGCGTGAACGACTTTCCGTTTTTGAGCGATATCCGCGTCGGCTCGAGTTTTGGCTGAGCAAAAACCGCCGATGTAAGCAAAGTTGCGATGAAAAGCGTTAGTATTTTCATTTGATTCGTGATATTCGTGTTATTCGTGGCAAAAACAATATGAAAACCGAAAAATTCCTTGCCGTCGAAGGCAAAAAAGTAGATCTCAAGAAACATGAGACGGATTTTACCGACGGATTTACCGACAAGAAAGAGGCCGCCCGTGATCTCGAGAAAAATGTCGCAGCTCTCGCCGAACTGCAGGATAAACTCTACGCTCAGAATGTTCACTCACTTCTCATCATTTTTCAAGCTATGGACGCCGCCGGAAAGGACAGCGCGATAAAGCATGTGATGAGCGGGGTCAATCCGCAGGGCTGTCAAGTGACCGCATTTAAGGCTCCGTCGGCCGAGGAACTCGACCATGACTATCTGTGGCGGCATCAAAAGGCTCTCCCGGAACGCGGCCGCATTGGCATTTTTAACCGTTCGCACTATGAGGAAGTGATCGTGGTTCGCGTTCACGCGGGCATTTTGCAGGGACAGCAGCTGCCTGACGCGATCAAGAACGACAAGGACATCTGGAAGAAACGTTACGAGCATATCCGCGACTGGGAAAACCACCTGGCCGAAAATGGTACGCATGTAATCAAATTCTTCCTCAACGTCTCAAAGGACGAACAGAAAAAGCGTTTTCTCGAACGAATTAACGAGCCCGAAAAGAACTGGAAATTTTCCGGCGGCGACGCCAAGGAACGCGCCGTGTGGGATGACTATATGAAAGCCTACGAAGACGCGATCTCGGCGACATCGACCAAACAATCGCCCTGGTACATCATTCCGGCGGACAAAAAATGGTTTACGCGGCTGGCCGTGTCAGAGATTATCGTAAAGAGGCTTGAGGCGATGGGCCTCGCCTATCCAACAGTAACTGAGGCCCGAATGGCCGAGTTGGTCGAGTCAAAGGCGATCTTGGAAGCTGAGAAATAAGATCTGACTCTGCGTCTTCCCTCAGCGTTCTTTGCGTTAGGAGATTAGTTAACGCTGAGAACTCGGAACCAAACCGAAGGAAATTTCGTTTTCTTGATCTAGAACGCAACTTTATGTTTTGCCCCGATTGCGGAATTGAAGAGAGACAGGCAAATCAGTTTTGCCGTGCATGCGGCACTGATCTGCGGCGAGTGCGCGTTGCCGTTTCGTCGCCGGACAGTATTACCGCATCTGCGGTGACGGCGAGAGACGAGATCGGACGAGCCATTGCGGATAAGATACGCGAGTCGCGCTCCGCTGAGGAATTGGCCGTCGTCGCCGAAGAAGTGCTGCCCGAGATCGAAAAATTTCTCGAATCTCCGGAAGAAAAACGCCTCCGGCGGATGCGGACAGGGATGATCATCTCAATGATCGGCCTTGGTGCCGCGATCGGTATTTCGCTGGCAAGTTGGGCAATGCGAGACGAAGGCGTGATGTTTATTGCCGGCCTCGGCGTCGTAACATTTTTCATCGGACTCGGATTTCTGCTGAACGGCGTTTTTCTCACCGTACCAAAACGCGGCCTCGCCGACCGTTCGTCCGACGCCGCCAGGCAACGCGAGCTTGACGGACTCACCGGCACAACAAATGACCTGAAGCTGCCCGAACCCGCGAGCTTGTTTTCATCTGTGACCGAGAATACGACGAAGCACCTTGTCAGAACCGCGAGCGATAGCGACCGGGTAGCGACACCCGTTAGACGCGACTGATCAGTTTGCCGGCACTATCCGCAGAATACGGTCATCGTCTTTTGCCGGAGTGGCTCGGCCGTCGCGGTTTGAGGTGGAGAAATAGATATAGCCGTCAGGGCCCTCCGACATTTCGCGGATGCGGCCTACTACGCCTTCGAGCAGGTTCTCCTGAGCTGCGACCTTGCGGCCATCGAGCGTGACGCGAATTATCTTAGCTCCGCGAAGACAGCCAAAAAAGAAATTACCCTTCATTGTCGGAAACGCTGATCCGTTGTAGAACATCGCGCTTGCGGGTGCACACGACGGCGAATATTCGAGCAGCGGCGAGATCATTCCGTCGCGTTTTTCAGTGTGGTGTATCTCGGCCCAGCCGAGGTTCTGGCCGCGTTCGACGATATTGACCTCGTCACCGCCCGAGCCTTTGCCCTCAAAAAAGCTCGGCCCGTGCTCGGTCTGAAACATCAGTCCCGAACCAGGCTGCCACGCCAAACCCTGAGCATTACGATGCCCATACGACCAGATCTCGGTTCTCGCCCCGGCGGTGCCGACAAACGGATTGTCTTTCGGAATCGTGCCGTCGTCATTGAGCCGCAGCGTCTTTCCGGCGAGCGAATCGAGCTTTTGAGCCAGATCCCAATCGGTCGAATCGCCGGTCGTCACATACAACTTCCCGTCAGGCCCAAACCTGCAGCGCATTCCGGCATGATTCGGAGCACCGGGCACATTTTCTACGATCACCATCGGCTCGATAAATTTACCATCAGCGTATTTATACCGCATCACCTTTACGCGTTTGCCGTCTTTGTTGTATGAATAGGCGAGATAGACAAAGCCGTTCTTGGCAAAATCAGGATGAAGCGAGATATCCATCAATCCGCTCTCGCCCGAAGGTTCGACATCCGGAACGGTGAAAACCGGTTCGGCCCGCAATTTGCCTTTTTCAATTATCCGTACGCGCCCGGGACGCTCGGTAAACAGCAGATCCCGATTCGGCAGCCACGCGAAACCCCACGGTACCTCAAGGCCGGTCGCGACGGTTTCGATCTTGAATTTGACGTCTTTGGTCTTTGTTTCGAACACCTGACCGTCCGCAAAACCTGTCGGTGCGGAACAAGCCGCCGCAAAAAGGAATGAACAACAAAGAAGTGATCGCAAATATGACAGCAAATTGTTCATGATCCGATTTTACCAGTTTCGAGTTCGTGGACAAGATAATTATCGCGAAGCGGAGGCGTTGCTCGCTTCTTCAGCCCTTTCGGCGAGCTCTGCCCAGCGTTCCATGTCGGATTCGAGTTGTTCGTTGAGGCTTTGTTGTTCAACAAACAGCTCGTGAACCTTTCCGGCGTCACTGGCGGCAAGGGTGAGCTCTTTGTCGATCTCGGGCAGTCGTCTTTCGGTCTCTTCGATACGATTTTCGAGAGCTTCGAATTCGCGGGTTTCGTTGAAGGTGAGCTTTTTGGGCTTTCCCGTTCCGGTCGAGTTGTCTTTTGCGGACGCCGGAACCCGGTCGCTATCGCTCGCGGTTCTGACAGGAACTGCGGTTGCTTGCTCCTTGAGCCTAGCTTCATCGCGTTCTCTGGCTTCGAGATACGCGGAATAGTCACCTGCGTATTCGCGGACATGCCCGCCGGGCTCGAAGCGGAAAACATTTTCGATCGTGCGATCCAGGAAATAGCGGTCGTGGCTGACGACGATAAGGGCTCCGGCGAAATCGTCGAGATATTCTTCGAGGGCGACGAGCGTCGGGATGTCGAGGTCGTTGGTCGGCTCGTCGAGCAGCAGGACGTTGGGCGAGCCCATAAGAATTCTTAACAAATACAAGCGACGGCGCTCGCCGCCCGATAGATTGCCGATAACGGCATATTGAGCCGCCGGTTCGAATAGGAACCGTTCGAGCATTTTGCCCGCAGTTATCTGCACGCCTTCGTTCGTTGTGACATATTCGGCGACATCGCGAATGTAATCGATGACACGCTGCTCGTCGTTTAGGGCACGGCTTTCCTGGTCGTAATAGCCGATATGGACGGTCTGCCCGATGTCGATCTCGCCGCTTGTCGGCTCGACACGGCCGGTGATCATATCGAGCAAAGTTGTTTTGCCGCTGCCGTTCGCACCGATGACGCCGATGCGGTCGTCGCGTTTTAGAAGATACGTAAATCCGTCGATGAGCTTCGTTTCGCCGTATGATTTGGAAAGGTCGTTTATCTCGACGACCTTTGAACCGAGGCGTTTTGAGCCGATCGCGATATCGACTTCGCCTTTGGCTTGTTCTTTCGGTATCGCCATCAGCGTGTGGGCTGCCTCGATGCGGTGTTTTGATTTGCGTGTGCGCGCCCTTGCCCCGCGGCGGAGCCAGGCGAGTTCTTTTTTTATCAGCTGCTCTCGTTTATGGCCCTCGACCGCTAAAAGTTCGTCCTGCTCTGCCTTTTTTTCGAGATAGTATGCGTAATTGCCGCTGAAATTCTGAACAGCTGCACGATCCACTTCAAAAATTCGATCTGTCACGCGATCAAGAAAATACCGGTCGTGCGTGACAAGCAAAAGAGCACCTGTATATCGCCGCAGATAATCCTCAAGCCACTCGATAGTATCGGCGTCCAAATGGTTGGTCGGTTCATCCAGGATCAGAATGTCAGGTTTGAAGATCAGTTCGTGGGCGAGTGCAACGCGTTTTCGCTGACCGCCTGAGAGGTTGCCCATTTTAGCCGAAGTGTCGGTAATTTCTAGCCGCGTCAGAACGGCACGGGCATCCGCCTCGATGTCCCAGCCGCCGTTCATCTCAAGTTCGTGCTGTAGGTCGGACATTCGCTGCAAAGTCGCTGCGTCGGATCTTCCGGCGGCGACATCATGGCAAACGTCCTCATAATCGCGGATCGTCTGCATCACGCCGCTGCTCGACGCAAAGATCGTCTCAAGCACCGTCAGGTTCTCATCGTACGGAGGATTCTGCGAAAGATACGCCAGCGTCTTGCCTTTCGCCCGCACAACACGCCCCGTATCAGGCTCCTCAACACCCGCAATGATCCGCAAAAGCGTCGTCTTGCCGCTCCCATTCGCACCGATAATACCGATCTTGTCACGGTCTTCGAGACCGAGCGTCACACTCTCAAACAACGGCTTAAAACCGTAGTTCTTCGAGACATTTTCGAGCGAGACGATGTTCATTGGGTTTACTCGAAAAAGTTAATTCTTTTTGGCGAAGTCGCTGTGAAAGATCTCTACGATTTCACCCGACCGAATTTGAGCAAGAGCTTCTTCAGCGTCCTCAATCATCTGGGCATGCGTCGAGAGTCGATTGTTAAACGCTCGCAATATAAGAATTGAAATATTACGATTTGAGAAATTCTGCTGATTCTTAATGTTCGCGTCAGCGGTTAGAATTACATTAAAACCGTCAAGTTCGGCAAGATCGAGGAGTTTTCCATTGACTACATCAGCCCATCCCTTTTCTTGCGTTGTGGAGACATCATGATTGGAAAGGTGAGCCTTGAGGCGGCGATCTAAATTGTGGTCGAGCAGGATTTTCAATTTCTCGCAGTTTCCTTCAGCAGAGATCGTTTGGCGCGTTCCAGCACGTCAATTGCTTGTTCCCGCGAGACTGGTGGAAAACCGTCGAGAAAATCCTCAATCGTATCGCCGCCTTCGATATAGTCGAAAAGATTTTGGATCGGAACGCGTGTTCCGGCAAAGACTGGAGTTCCGCTAAGCTTTTCGGGATTGATCTCTATTGTATTACTCATTATTCTTGATTTTATCATAACTACCTCGTTCATCGCTCGTAAATATTGAGTCTTCATTCAAGCGGTCTGCCAACCTCGTTCTAGATTTTTCAACTGACAAATAGCTTTTGTTGGCGTCAATTATAACTAGAGCGAAATTTGCCATCGTTGTTTCTCCGATACTGTCTCCTTTTACGTTACCCCAATACGATACTGCGCCTTCGGGAACAATTTAGAATGTTTCGCCCGAATTTATGAAGTTTTATTGGATTGACATCGGTTAGTAAATTGGGTTATTACTGCCTAAAATTCATATTAGGATTAATGTATGAGCGAATCAAAATCCGACAATCGCAGTAGAACGAGCCAGCCTAAAGAATCTCCTCCTTTGTTAAAGGACCAAATCAACCATCTTGTTGATGAGATAGACAAATCCGAAACGGTAGATTGCGATAATCGTCTTGGACAACTTAAAACGCTTACGAAAATGGTCGATGAATTTGAGGAACAATTAATCGAGGAACAACTTAGAGAATACATGAAAGCCTCTGATAGGGCTGTAAAGGTCTTAAGGCTCGGCAATCAATCTAAACTTGGCGCAAATGAGCAGAGTATATTTGCGGACCGCCATCTCTGTAGAGCAATCGTTGAATCGGTAAAATTGAAATTTGAATTAATTGGCGATGGGTCGAAAACTAATTCGCCATTACCCCTAACATTACAAGGACGGACTATAGTACTCAAGAAGATATGGAATTTAACTGGTGGAAATACTTCGTTTGAATCATTCAAGAAACGCCTTGATACGCAAAGCTTGCTAAAGAATGCCCTTCCGAGCCCAAGGGGTGACGGCTGGTTTCAACGGGACATTAATCTCGTCCAAATAATGCTCCGCAAAGTCCTCAAATGCCCATTCGATGGTAACTTAAGACACGCCGAATTGTTGAAATTTCTTAAAATGCTCGCATCGCCAAAAGAGTTAACCGCGCGTGAGTTCCTCAGGGCGTTCCCCAAAAAGCGAAGCTCTGCCGCAAATCAGCTTGTCAGCTTCTTAAAGGAAAGTGAACGAAATGTCCGTGCAATAGAGATAGCGGAGCAGATTATTAAGGCAATTGAAAAAGAGACTAGTCGCTTTCGGACTTACATTTCGAGACTAGAATCGATCGCCCATCCCCTAGCGGTGAGGTCAGATGATTTAGATCTCATTTTCGAAGAACTTCCTTGGGAGATACTTCCGACTAAAAATTTCGCCTTGCGCAAGCTTCGGATCCATTTTACTGACCTGACAAAGAACGGCTCAAAATGGAGTGGGCGAACATATGAGGAAGAGCGGCTCAGGTTCATTCATAATGAACTTCGGCCCAGTTGTGGGTACTTGGGAAAGGAAGGATTCTTGGGATACGTTGTATACGGATTCCTTCGAACTAACCGTGTTGTTCTGGAGTGTCCGTATTACGGAAACGCGACTTACGTTCTGAAAGACAAATGGCAAACCATTTCACGACTTTCAAAATGGGAGGCACGTGAAATTCACAGTGATATAGTGGCAGTAGTTCGGCATACGGGAGCTTGGCAAGAACGACTTGTCGAAGAACTTAGATTGGTCTATTAGCTCGTCAATCTCCGGTAAATATTCGGCATCCTTTCCGGTAGTGACAATACATCATCGATGATCGTGTAGCCGACGTTGCCGTAGAGGTCCTTTAGTTCGGCTTCGGATTCGCGGTCGATCGTGATGCAGAACGGGGTGATGCCGGTGGTTTTGGCTTCGGTGAGGGCTTCGCGAACGTCCTCGCGGGCATAGCGGGCGTCGCCGTAATCGTGATCGTACGGGCGGCCGTCGGTTAGGATGATGAGCAGCTTTGTCCTGGCTTCCTGTCGCAGCAATTTGTGCGACGCGTGTCGGATCGCGGCACCGAGGCGTGTGTTGTTTTGGAAAGTGATACCGCCGATGCGTTTTTCGATCACTTCAGAGTATTTCTCGGCAAAATCCTTGACGACGTAAAACTTCACATTCCGGCGGCCTTCGCTCGTAAAACCGTAGATCGAATAGACATCGCCGACGGCCTCGAGGGCTTCGCTCATCAGGACAAGACCTTCTTTTTCGATCTCGATAATGCGGCGGCCGGGATGCGTGTAAGGTTGGAGCGGATTTCGCGTGATAGTTCGTGCGGTCGAACTGGATTGATCGAGCAAGATCGACACGGCCACGTCACGCTGACGTCTCAGTTTCTTTGTATAGATATTCTCCGACTGCAAACCATCCGCCCGACGGTCGACGACGAAATCGACAAGCGCGTTAAGGTCGTAGTCTTCGCCGTCTATCTCGCGGTTGATGCGCGTCAGGTTTTCGGGCTTCATTAGTTGAAACTGATGCCTGATCGACGAGATCACGCCGCGATATCGCGAGCGCGTAAGTTCGACGAAATTCCGGTCGCCCTGCTTCACTTTCTTCTCAATTACGCGGCTCCAACCAACGCGATAATCGTTCAGATCACGATCCCATTCGTCGTACGCAAACGCAACGTCATCCGCCTCAAGGGCCTGTTCCGGAATATCGCTCTGCGACCACGCCTCCGAGCCTTGCAGATCGTCGGGCTCGCCTTCGTCGTCGAGGCTGTTCCATGCATTGAAAAGATCGCGTATGTCCTCGGTGTTCTTTTGCCGTTCACGTTTGACCTGATCCTCGGTCACGGCCTCGGCCGCGTCTTTGTCATCGTAGGCAAATTCGCTTTTGTCCTCGGTGTTGTCGGATTCGGCCTCTTGCGAATCCTCGGGCGTGATGTTTTGAAACAACGTATAAACACGCGAGGTGGCCATCAGCGAATCAGCGACCGTTGGAAGTGACGCGGAGATGGCGGGACGCGGGGACGCGGCGATTTCGACTCCACCTTTTTTCTCGGTGTCGCTGCGTCGCCGTGTCGCCGTGTCCCAGTCTGCGTCTTTGCGGTTGACCTGTACGTACTTCTCCACGACGCTTTCGATCTCGCTGACGATCTGGCCGTAAAAGCGTTTCGCATCGTCGGTCGCACCGCCGCAAAGTGTGATCTGGAAAAGAAGCTCGAACGGCACCTGGTGCATCGGCAGGTCGAAAATGTACGGGCGATTCACTTGCAAGTGCGATCGCATCAGATCGAGGTCTTTGCGCAGACCCCGATATGTGTGACGCAGGCGGTTGTCTATGCGTGCGTTCTCCATCGTCGCAAAGATCTTGCGAGCAAGACGCGGTTCGGGAAAGGCTGTCAGAACCGCTCGATAGTCCGAATTCTTGGGTAGCTTCGTTGAACGTCTTTTCTCTTCGACGCCTTCGGGCAAAGCCTTTTCGCCTTTCTGCACGTCCTCGATATAACCGGCAAGCGAGAACGCATCGAGCTGGTCGGCGGTTGCAGAGTATAGATCGATCAAATCGGCGTACGCGGCTTTCAGCCCCAACGTGTCCTGCTCAAACGTCCCAAATTCGATCTGCCCGGCACCGTGGGCGGCGAGGACCTTGTATAGGCGAAAATCCATCTCGTCGTCGTCAAATTCGGCCACCGCCGCAGGCAGATAGATCGTTTTGCCGTCACCGATCCGCGATTCCTGCTGTCCGGCCGAGATCGGGTCGACCTCGATCTCTTTGCCGGTCAGGGCCTCGATATACATCCGCAAAACGGTTTGAATGCGTTCGAGCGGCAATCCCAAACGTGTTTCCTGCAGACGCTCATTGGAATCGCGCGTTTCGAGTGCAAAATAGCTCCGGCGTGCCTTGGTCGAATCGTTGGCACGCTCGCGTATCCCATTTTCGACCCATTCCTCGAACTGCGCGATAGAAACTGTCTTGAGCGCCGTCGCGCTCGAACGAAATGCAGCTAACGCGCTCTCGGCATCCGTCTCTGCGATCTTTGCCGTCAATTGCAGGACGCGTTGAATGTCTTCGGAAGATGCTTTTTTCTTTTTTGTGAACGATCCAAAAAATTTCGGCGTCGCACGCAGAAATGAGATAAGAACGGCGTTGCCGTGACGCGCGATGGAGCGGGCGAGTATACACCAATCGTCGAACGCCTTAAGGGACGAGGCCATCACCTCGCTCCCGGCAGTAATAAAATGCAGCGTGACGCTGCCGCCGAATTCGAGAAATTCGCCCGAACGCTGCATCAGCAGAACCGCGTCCTCAGCCGTGATCTTTTCGAGAGCCGCCGGCAGATTTGCCCAAAGGTCGGCGGTCATTCCACCGGTTCGTTCGGCAAATTGTGCCGCGAGAGCAAGTATCGCCGACGAAACGTCATCTTTGCCTTTCTCAAATTTTGCCAATGCCGCCGCAACATCCGGTGTATTCTGCAGAAACTCATAGCTGTGTTTTGCCGACCGCTGAGCTATCTCGACCGCAAGCAACAGAATATCGGTCAGCAGTTTGTCGTCACCGACCTTCTTTGCGAGATCCGGGATCAGTTGAAAGGTCTCGAGCGAGATGGAACTCGATAGCACCAACTGCCGTGTGCATACCTGAAAGACGGCGGAACGTGCAGTTTCAGGAATATTTTTGAGCCCGGCAACACCGTCCGCAAAAAATTTGGCGCCGATATCAGCGTTGCCCATCGCGAGCCGGCGGCCCAATTCGCCCCAATTCCGCAGATCGTCGGCCGACAATATCCGAGCTGCCTTTGGTACGGCCTCGACGAATTCACGGCTAACGCGCAATGATACGCCCGCGAGAGCTGCACTTACCTCGAGGGCGGCACGCTTTTTTTCGGCGCTAAGCTGGCCGAGCTTTCGAGCCAGGCTGCTGAGGCTTTTCTTTTCTTCGGAGTCGCCGTTGTTGTGGGCCATGTGAATAGTGTAACAACCGGCGGTGAAAAAGTTTACTTTGGCGGAAGCCCGTCTGAGTAGATAAATACGTGCCAACAGGCATTTTCGCCGTACTCGATCAGTGCGTCGAGTTTGTTCTCATTTTCCATCGCGGCGAGTTTTGCCATCACGTAGTTTTGCTCTTCGGCGGTCATATGCTTGCGGGCGAGGTCAAATGCGCAGCCCGAGGTATGAGGCGGCAGGGCATTTTCGTCGCGGACCTTAAATGAATTAGCGTTCGTCGCGTTGAGTCCGATCTGGTAGTCCATCGAACGCGTCAGCGAAGTGACGCGAAGCGGCCTGTTATACTTAGCGTAATAATGCTCGGCGAGTTCGATCAGGATCGGTTTAGCGCGTTTATTGAACATTCTGAGCAGACGAACACGTATCTGTTTGCGGTCAGTCGGACTTTCCAAATTGTATTTTTGCCCGGCGAGATTGCCGGCGAGGGTCGATAGGAAATTGAATTTCGGATTTCCGGGCGTCAATTCGTTTCGGACGTTTGGAAACGCAAATGACATGAACGGCCCGTCGCCCGCACTGCCGCCGACGCTGAGGTAATAGCTCTTGGCGGCCATGGGCATCTCGATCAGTTCTTTGTTGAGACGCTTTTCGGCAAGGTCGCCAAAATCCAACGGCTGGCGGTAGCCCGTTGCTTTCATTTCAGCCAGCTTTTTCTTTTGTTTGATCACACCGTCGCCGAAAAGCTCTTTCGGCACATTTAGACCGGCAGGGCGAATGCCTGTTTCGCCATTTCTCGGTTCGAGCGATTTTGCCTGGCGGTCGGCAAGAAACGCTGCTGACACGTTTAAGTCGGCTTCGTCAGTGTTAGCAGATTCGACCTTTACGTCACCAACGGTCGCCGCGTCGACCTCTTTTTCCTCGACTTCCCACGAGGCGATAAGGTCGTCGAGGTCGTCTTCGTTCTCGCCGCCGAGCGGATCGATAACACGCATCGGGATGACCTTTGACGACATCAGCGGAGGCGGTTGCTTGCCCGAGTTCGACATTGTGGCCGGGCTCTCATATCGCGAAGCGATCAGGATCGCGATGAGCGCGATAAAAATGATCGCGAAGGTCATGATTCCGGCGGCGATGACGATCGTCGGCGGGCGGCCCGACTTGGGTTGCGGAGCCGGAAGTGCGGTTGACGGAACAGGTGTTGCCGTCGGCGGCTCAACGGCATCTACGGCCGGTACGCTCGCAGCGGGCCGGGTTTCTGTATTGGATCCTACAAACTCAATTCGAATGCGTGTCGAACTGCCGATCTTCAGTTCGTCGCCGTGACGAAGAACGCGCGGCGGGCCGCTGATCTGATCGCCGTTTAGGAAAGTGCCGTTCGTCGAGCCTTCGTCGACGACGAGAACGTCATCGACGTCGCGAAAGAATGTGGTGTTTTTGCGTGAGAGCCCGCCGTCGCTGAGGACCAGCTGCGAAGCGTCTGTCCGGCCAATAGTCAATTCATCATCGAGCGAAACGGTTTGCTCGCCGTCGGGAGACTCGATGTGCAGCTTGACCTGATTCATCAATGGTGATGGTCTTCGTCAGTGACCTCTTTGATCTTCGAGAGATCGATCAATTTCGAGAAATCGTCAAAGTGGAACATCGACTCGTCGTGGCAATGCTCGCAATAGAACGTCACGTCTTCGCCGAGGTACATATCTTTCAAATGATAGGCGATAAAACAGCCGTAACACCGCTGGATCCGTTTGGCAAAAACATCCGAGATGTTTGTCGTGTCGTTCATTTATTTTACAACACCGCGTTTCGAACTTTCGATAAAAGCGGTCAAGAGGTCCACTTCCTTACAGTCCGAGATCTCCGCCCGGATCTGCTCGACGGCTTGGCTCGTATTCAGCTTTGACGAAAGCAATAGGTGAAACGCGTGATTGAGTTTATCTATAGTGTCTTTTGAATAGCCGCGACGCTTAACGCCTAAACGGTTGAGTCCGTAGCACTTTGCGTGGTTGCCCTGGATGATGGCAAAGGGCATCGCGTCCTTAACGACGACCGAATATCCGCCGATAAACGCCTCATACCCGACGCGGCAAAACTGGTGTACGCCCGAATAAGCCCCGACGCTGGCCTTGTCGGCGATCTCGACGTGGCCGGCGAGGGTCGCGGCATTCGCCATTATGATCTCATTACCGAGCTGACAATCGTGTGCGACGTGTGCCTGCGCCATCAGCAAATTGCCGTCGCCGATGCGGGTCACACCGCCGCCGCCGGCCGTTCCTCGATGTATAGTCACGAATTCGCGAATATGATTGCGTTTGCCGATCTCGGTCGAGGTCGGCTCGCCCGCGTATTTCAGATCCTGAGGCGCGAGTCCGATGGAAACAAATGGAAAAACGTGTGTCTCGTCACCTATCGACGTGCGGCCGTCAACGACAACATGCGAATCTAGTCGAACGCCGCTGCCGAGCACGACGTCACCTCCGATATTGCAAAACGGGCCAATATGACAGGCTTCGCCGATCTGCGCACCGGGCGCGACGATAGCCGATTCGTGTATGAACGAGGACATAGTGGGTTTATTCATCGATCGTAGGCTTGACGGGATCCTTTATAGGATCGTCGACAGGGATTTGGACCGCCGATCTGGATTTGCGAACGATGAGCCACGTAAAAATGATCGCGGCCGGTATCGAAGCAAAGATCCCAACAATGCTTCCGCCCAGCGTCGCCACCACAATGGCGAGAATACCGGTCTTCAATTGCTTGTAAAGATAGCCCAGCAGCAGCGGGATCAAACCAAGAAAAAATCCGATCCCGGCATTTATGATCGCGACATAGATAACAGCTTGAGGCGTCGACAATTGTATCGGATCGACCATTAGTTTACTCCTGCGGACGGTCTGCTATCACTGACATGATTATTGCTTCGGCGGTGACGTTTCCGTCGACCATGGCGACTCCGCGCATTTTCTGCATTCGGCTGCCGATGCGAAGGGCCGTTACTTCGAGCGTAAGTGTATCACCGGGAACTACCGGTCGGCGAAACTTAGCTTCCTGAATGCCGCTGAAGAAAGGTATCTTGCTGTCGCGGTTTTCAAATTCGCGAAGCGCCAATATCGCACCGACCTGTGCCAATGCCTCGATCTGCAGCACGCCCGGCATGACCGGTGCCTGCGGGAAGTGCCCGGTAAAAAAGTGCTCGTTGATCGTTACCTGCTTGATGCCGACGATCCGAACACGCGGCTCGAGCTCGATGATCTTATCGACGAGCAGAAACGGGTAACGATGCGGCAATATCTGCTGGATCGCAATTGAATCGTATATTGGCATAATTTGGGCGACTACAAAACATATAAGCCATTAGCCGGCAAAATGCAATTTTACCGGCTAATGGCCAAATGGACTGAAGTATTTCAGCGGTAACTACTTAGGCGCCGCGGCCGTTGCAGCTGTTGCCGGACGAGCGTTGTAAAAGGTGATGAATTCTTTTGTGACATCGACCTTTGCCGGAATAAATGCAAGCAGGATCTGCTGTTGATCGAGTTTCGAAGCATCCAGTATTAGGTCATATCCCTTGGCCGCTGCAAAGTCCTGCATCGCTTTGCCGATATCCTGCAGGATCGGTCCCATTACCTGAGGCTGACGTTTTTCGTAACGCACCTTGCCGTCTTCCTGCTTACGCTTGATATTCAGCTCGAGCATTTGATACTCGTCGGCCTTGGCCTGAGCGGTCGCCTGGTTGACCGGAACAGTACCGGCAGAGATCTGATCCTGGAGCGTTTTAAGCTCTCTTCCAAGCGTCTGATACTTGGTGATCATTGTCTGCAGCTCAGCATCGAGCGGCTTGAATTCATTCTCAAGCGCGGTCATCGCGTTGGTGTATTTGACGATGCCTTCTTTGCCGTCAAATGCCGCGGTATTGATCACCACAACTTTCATCGACGCGGTCTGTGCCGAAACGGAAACACTCGATATGGCCGCCAGAATTGCGAATACGGCAATTAAACTAAATCTTCTCATTACGTGAATTACTCCTTAAACTTCTATAAAGGCCGAATACGCCGTTATTA
The DNA here is from genome assembly GCA_964625555.1 of uncultured Chloracidobacterium sp. Lineage (GTDB taxonomy): Bacteria > Acidobacteriota > Blastocatellia > Pyrinomonadales > Pyrinomonadaceae > OLB17. Next base: position 137 of record CAZVDM010000042.1, on the reverse strand, counting down.
TTACAATTGTTTGAAACTCTTAATACGCGATCGGTTGCTTATCGTTTCGAAAAACAAACGGCAATCTTATATTTTCGGAATTTCAAAGTCAATATTCCCAGCCAACTTAGAATGTGCGTCCGACCGTGAACCTAAAT
>CAZVDM010000041.1:0-22673 GCA_964625555.1 uncultured Chloracidobacterium sp. | reverse complement strand
TCGTCATCGGCACCGAAAACCGCACGCCGTCGTTTCAAAACTGTACGCTGATCTCAGCTCCATATCGGATCGGCAACAGCTCGGCGGTTGGCACATTGAGTGTGCTGGGCCCGACACGTATCGAATATGCACGAATGATCTCGATAGTCAGCTATGTAGCCCGAACGCTCGAAAAAATGATGTCAAAAGACATCTCGCCAAATTAAGAAGATCCGCAAAACTCCCCCTACTCAATGAACCCTGAAAGTGAAATAAAAGAACCGGAAATAATGGAACCGGATGACGGAATCGAGGAGATCGATGGTGATTCTTCCCCTTCGGTTGACGAGTTTCTTATGGAGCTCGAGGCCAAGGAAAAGGATCTGCATATCACGGCTGATTACCAGATCGAGATCGCCGACTCTGATTTCGATGAGACGGGCATTCCTGAATTTGTGCAGCAGGAATTGACCGTGACCAATAACTCTGGTGAACCCATTGCTAAGGCATCTTCTAACGGGATGAAGACCCGTGTTTTCGAGCTTGAAAAGGAAATTGCGTCATTAAATAACAAGCTCACAGCCCTTCGTATAGAGCGTAACGACGTTCAGGAAAAAAGCGACCGCCGGCTGAAAGATTTTGAAAGCTACAAATACCGCATGGACCGCGAACGCCGCGGATCGGTGATCAGCCAGATCGGCAATCTTGCCACTCAATTGCTCCCGGTTCTGGATAATCTGGACCGTGCTCTTGACTCAGTGAAAGATATACCGGAGAAAAAGCGTGCTGAATTCAACCAGTTTTTTGACGGCATAGCCTTGGTCAACCAGCAGATAAACGATGTTCTATCGGGTATGGGTGTGCAGCCGATCTCAACGGTCGGAGAAACTTTTGATCCGAATTTTCACGAGGCTGTCGCAACCGACAACGAGAGCGACCTGCCGCCAAACACTGTCTCCGCAGAAATGCTGCGCGGATATTGTATCGGCAATCTGGTTATCCGCCATTCCATGGTTAGAGTTACCGCCGCACCGATACCCCCAAAGAGCAAGATCGCGGAAACAGAAGAAGTCCAGGATGATCCTGCTGCTGATACCACACCCAAACAATTTGACATCCTGCCCGCTGAACCGCCCACCGATGCTGAAGAGGCATCATCTTAACTCTCCGCTACTACATAAAAGGAAATCAAAAATATGAGCAAAGTGATTGGAATCGACTTAGGCACGACAAACTGCTGCGTCTCCGTTCTCGAAGGCGGCACGGTGCAGATCATCTCGAACAAAGAGGGCGGACGAACGACGCCGTCTGTTGTCGGTTTTACAGATAAAGACGAACGGCTCGTTGGCCAGATCGCGAAGCGTCAGGCAGTGACCAACGCGGCTAACACGCTGTATGCCGTAAAGCGCCTGATCGGCCGCAAATTCGATTCGCCGGAAGTTGAGAAGATGCGCGAGACCGTGCCGTTTGACATCGTAAAAGCTCCAAACGGCGACGCTCATATCCGCGTGCTGGACCGTATCTACAGTCCGCCGGAAATTTCCGCTATCGTGCTCCAGCGCCTGAAACTTGCCGCCGAAGAGTTCCTCGGTGACAAGATCTCAGAGGCGATCATCACAGTTCCCGCATATTTTGACGATATGCAGCGGCAGGCGACCCGCGACGCGGGCAAGATCGCCGGCCTTGAGGTCGAACGCATAATCAACGAGCCTACAGCGGCCGCTCTCGCTTATGGCTTTGGTAAAAGCAAGACTGAGAAAGTCGCTGTTTATGACCTTGGCGGCGGAACGTTCGATATCTCGATCCTCGAGATCAATGACGGCGTCTTCGAAGTGCTGTCGACATCGGGTAACACGTTTCTCGGCGGCGAAGATTTTGACCACCGGATCATCGACTGGCTGGTTGAGACCTTCAAAACGGAAAACAACATCGACCTTCGAGGTGACCGCCTTGCCTTGCAGCGACTCAAGGAAGCAGCCGAACGCGCAAAGTGTGAGCTTTCGAGCGTTCCCGAAACGAACATCAGTCTTCCGTTCATCGCGGCAGACGCATCCGGTCCAAAGCATATTAATTCGACATTGAGCCGCCAAAAATTTGAGGAATTGGTCACCGATCTTGTCGAATCTTCGGTAGAGCCGTGCCAAAAGGCGCTTTGGGATGCGAAATTGCAGCCGACCGACATTGATAAGGTGATCCTCGTCGGCGGCCAGACACGTTCGCCGATCATTGCCCGAACAGTCACAGAAGTCTTTGGAAAAGAGCCTTCTGCCGAGATCAATCCGGACGAAGTCGTGGCGATGGGAGCGGCAATTCAGGGTGGCGTTTTGACCGGCGATGTTAAGGATATTGTCCTGCTCGACGTTTTGCCGCTAAGCCTTGGTTTGGAAACTCGCGGCGGGTTGTTCGTTAAATTAATTTCGCGCAACTCAACCATTCCTTTGAAAAATACGATGACATTTACGACCGTCGTCGATAATCAGCAATCAGTCGAGATACACATTCTTCAGGGCGAACGCGAGATCGCGTCTGCCAATCGCAGCCTCGCAAAATTCGAGCTGGTCGGCATTCCTCCTGCACCTCGCGGCGTGCCGCAGGTTGATGTTTCGTTCGAGATCGACGCCAACGGCATCGTCAGCGTTTCGGCAAAGGACAAGATGACCGGCCTCGAACAGGCTCTCCAAATTACACCTTCTTCGGGCCTTGCGCCGGATGAGATCGAGCGGCTTATCATCGACGCGGAAACCTCGATCGAAAAGGACCGCGGTGTTAAAGAACTGATCGTCGAACGCAACCGTCTCGACACGCTCATCCGAAATGCCCGGCGAGCAATGGTCGAGGTTGGCAAATCCTTCGATCTTGAAGAACAGCAAGCGATTAACGGCATTCTAAACGACGCCGAAGAAAAGCTTTCCTCCGAGAGCATAGATGAGATCAAGATCCAGCTGGGCCAGGTCGAGAGCGCGGCAAATCGTATAACAGCCGCGATGCTTGCTATGGCATAGTTTAGAGTTCAGCCTTTTAGGACGCTTTTCGCAAATTACTACCCGGTCAGTTCCATTTACGGTTCTGGCCGGGTTTGCTTTTTCCATCCTCAGTTCTCATCACTAAGCTCAAAATTCGCCCCAAAGGTCTCCAAAAAAGACGACAAAGTGCGGGCGTGCCCGGGAAGAAACCGTCAAGTTCTTGCCACGAACAGCAAAGGATGATATATTCCGCAAGATTCAACTTTTTACTAATTGTTCGAAGGTCGGGATACCGACAAACCAAGGGAGATGTCTTCATCATGTTTGGATCGCCGAGCGTTTCAACGACAACTGCGGCTCCGGGCGGAACGGCAGGTCAATATACCCTAACCGGATTCGGTTCGGGTTCTTACACCATCGGATTGACGAAGACGACGGGACAGAACAGCGTTACTTCGAACGACGCGGCTCAGATCGCACAGCATGTGGCAGGAACGGTGCTGATCACCGCGAATAACAAGAAGATCGCGGCGGATACGAGCGGCAATGGAAGCATCTCGTCGAATGACGCCGCGTTGATCGCGAGGTTCGTTGCGGGACTTGGAGCACCTATCGGAAATACGAACCAGTGGAGATTCTTTGTTCCGAACCCGACGTTCCCGATCGGCGTATCACCAACGACAAGGTCATACACAGATCCGATAGGCAATCCGACGGGTGAGGACTTTATCGGCATTCTGATCGGCGAAGTTTCTGGCAACTGGAATCCGACCGCGGCAAGGCCGGCGGGAAGAGTGGAAAGTGGAAAGTGGAAAGTGGAAAGTGAAGACGGCGGGCCGGTGAGAAGTGTCTCAGTTGAATTGCCGTCGGTTGCTGCTTCTTCTAATGAGGAGATAGTTGTGCCGGTAAGTGTTCAAGGCATCGTGAACAAGGGCGTGATCTCTTATGAATTCGATCTAAGGTATGACGCTTCGGTGATGCAGCCGCGGGTTGATCCGGTCGATGTAAAAGACACAGCGAGCCGAGGGCTTTCGGTGGTGACGAATGCGTCTGAGCCGGGGCTTTTGCGAGTTGTGGTTTACGGAGCTTTCCCGATCGATGAGAACGGCGTGCTGCTGAATCTGAGATTCACGGCGGTTGGTGCTGCAGGTTCGGTTTCACCGCTGACGTTTGAGCGGATATTGTTCAACGAAGGCGAGCCGCGAGTTAGCATTGCTAACGGAAAGGTCGATTTGTTCTAGTTGAGTGTGTAAAGCCGTTCTGGCACAAAAGACATGCCAGTGTTGCGAGAACGTCGCAACCGACTAACGTGCGGGCTTGTGCAAGGAGAGAAAGGAATTTCCGTTAGTGTGTTTTAGCCAAAAGATATAAAATCTTATTAGCTATTACAGAGCACTTTTTTATGGGTTTTTCTACAACTGCGATCCACGCGGGCAACGAGCCTGACACCGCCACGGGAGCGGTCAGCGTCCCGATCTATCAAACATCAACCTATGCCCAGGAGGGCCTCGGCAGGCACAAGGGCTACGAATACGCCCGGACACAAAATCCGACCCGCTCGGCACTCGAAAAGAATATCGCGGCACTTGAAAATGCCCGTTTCGGCTTTGCGTTTGCTTCGGGAATGTCGGCGATAGATACAACGCTAAAGCTTGTAAAAGCCGGCGATCACGTAATCCTCGGCGACAATACTTACGGCGGCACGTACAGGCTTTTTAGCAAGATACTTACAAATTACGGTGTCGAATTTGATCTTGCCGACACGTCGGATATTCCAAACCTTGAAAGTGCCTTCAAGCCCAATACAAAAATGGTCTTTGTCGAGACACCGACGAATCCGATAATGACGATCACGGACCTGAAGGCCGTTTCCGATCTTGCTCACGCGAAAGGAGCAAAGGTCGTCTGCGACAACACGTTTATGTCGCCCTACTTTCAGCGGCCGATCGATCACGGTGTCGATATTGTCGTTCACTCGACGACCAAATACCTGAACGGACATTCGGACAGCGTCGGCGGCTTTGTTGCTTTGAATGACGAAAAGGACGCCGAATGGATCGGTTTTGTCCAGAATGCCATTGGAGCGATCCTTTCTCCTTTTGATTCGTTTCTTGTCTTGCGCGGAACAAAGACGCTTGCCGTTCGGATGGAGGCTCATGACCGCAATGGACGCGTGATCGCAAATTTTCTCGCCGAGCATCCAAAAGTGCAAAAAGTGTATTATCCCGGCCTCGTTTCGCATCCTCAGCACGACTTGGCAAAACGCCAGCAAACAGGTTTCGGCGGGATGGTTTCATTCGAGACCGGTTCGCTTGAAAATGCGAAAAAAGTGCTCGAAAGCGTCAAATTATGCACGCTTGGCGAGAGTTTAGGCGGTGTCGAGAGCCTTATTTCGCATCCAGCGTCGATGACTCACGCGTCGGTTCCAAAGGAAACTCGTGATAAACTTGGCATTACGGACGGGCTTGTCCGAATCTCGGTCGGCATAGAAGATGTTGAGGACATTATCGGAGATCTGGATCAGGCTCTTTCATAATCCTGAGTTAAAATTTTGACTCACGAGTCACGACTCTATAAACTTTTGACTGGTAAATATGTTCACTGTTGAGATACATGCCACCTCACATATCGGACGCGTCCGAAAAGGGAATGAGGATAACTATTTATTGCTCAACATTGCGGGGGCAAAGGCCTGGACCGGTTCCCAGGACGAGGGTGAATTTGTTATCGAGAGCCAGCAATTTGAAGTTGATGAGAATGGCATTGTAATGGCCGTGTCCGATGGAATGGGCGGAGCGCTTGCGGGCGAGGTCGCCAGCACTATGGCCGTCGAAACTGTCAGTGAAAAACTCCTCGACGAAGACCCGGAAGATACCATTGCCGCTGAGACCATAGATCATCACCTTATCCACAAACTGCACAGCGCGACGGTTTTTGCGAATTATCTCATTCACCAACAAGGACGAAGCGACCCGCAATTTCAAGGGATGGGAGCGACGTTTACGGGAGTTGGCGTAACGCCTAAGGGCGCCGATATTATTCAGGTCGGTGACAGCCGTGCTTATCTTGTTCGCAATGGCAGGATATATCAGGTCACCAAGGACCAGTCGCTTGTCCAGCAGTTGATCGATGCAAATCAGATCACCGCCGAAGAGGCAGAGACGCATACTCTAAAAAATGTCATCTTGCAGGCTCTTGGGGCGCAGAATGAGATCTATCCGGTTTCGGCCCGCGTTACACCGCATAAGAACGATGTCTTTCTGCTTTGCAGCGATGGTTTATCCAATAAGGTTCCGGCCGCGGAAATGCAGAGGATCGTTGTCGATAACTTCGACGAGCTTCAAAACGCGTGCGTTGAGCTGGTAACAGAAGCTAATAAAAATGGCGGTGAAGATAATATCACCGTCATCGTCGCAAAATTCACGGGCGACGATCTATCGGAACCTGTTGACGATGAAGTGAAACTTGAATTTATCGAATTTGGGGATATGCACGACACTGCGGACCCGAATGCTGACGATATTGACACTGCCGAGAATTTGGATATTACCGAAACGGCTGATACCTCCGGTAAATAAATTTTACCTAAAGCCTTCGATCTGCGCTCTCATTGCTCTCGCCATTCGGGTAGTTCGTCGCGGACTCGCCGGACATAGAGCGACGAACCTCTGACCTCGACCACCTCGACTTTCTCACCTGCGGTTAACGCTGCTTCACCATCGATCGGAAATGCTGTCCACGTCGAGCCGAAGACTTTTACTGCCGCTTCGTTCAACGCTCCATTGCTTGCTGCAGAAACCGTACCGATCTTGCCGGGGAGGGAATCGACTCCCGACTTCATCGCATTGGTGTCTCCGTGCGGCAAGTATCTTGCAAAGATGGTGCGAGACATGGCAGTAAGTGCGATCGACACGATCGCAAATACGGCAAATTGCCAAGCCGATCCAAGTCCTGAAAAAGCTGCGATCGACGCTGCCAACGCGCCGATACCAAACCAAAACAGGACGAACCCAAGCGTAAATATCTCGGCGATTATTAATCCTATGCCAAGTACAAGCCAAAGAATCCAGGCAATTTGATCCATCGCTTTCAATATACACGAATCGCGTGTTAATCTCTAAAAAACGTGCTGGGATGGCGGAATTGGTAGACGCCCAGGACTTAAAATCCTGTGTCCTTAGGGACGTGCGGGTTCGATTCCCGCTCCCAGCACCATCTTGCTCGAAAGAGCACAAACCTTCAACCCTTTAAGGAGAAAAGCTATGTTGTCGTTTACACGCAGCCATCTCGTCATCGCCCTTGTGTTCTTTTGCTGCGCCGTTTTTGCAATGGCGAAGTTCATTCCTTCTGGACATGCGAGCGTCGACAAAGAGATGCCCGTTTCGGAAAACACAACACTGGCCGGAGGCGTGTCAGTGTCGCTGCCTAATGTTAGTGCGACTCCTGGAGTGGTTGCGATACCGATCACTGTAGGAGACACAACGGGGCAGGGAATAATTTCGTATGATCTGAACGTCGATTTCAATCCTGCGATCGTACAGCCTGCAAATCCTGCATTTGATCAGGCAGGAACATTGAGCAGCACGATGTCGATCACGCCAAACGCCAACAATTCGGGACATCTTATTATCTCGGCTTTTCAGGCAGCGACTTTGTCAGGCTCAGGAACACTCTTGATCTTGAGATTCAATGTGGTAGGATTCCCGGGACAATCGACGCCGCTTGCATTCACAGATTACACAGATCCGGGCAGCGGTTTCCATCCCGGCTTTATGTTCAACGAGGGTATCCCGAGTGCGGTTACGACAAACGGCAGCGTAACAATGGCGGGCGATGCAACCCCGACGTTTACGCCGACGGTTACGCCGACAAATACTGCGACTAATACACCGACAAATACGCCGACGAGCGCGCCGAGTGCGACGCCAACCGGACCGCAATATCAGATCTTCGATATCGGTGTTGTTGTGCCGACAGACAGCGCGTCGCAGGGGTTTGGCGTTTCGACGGGCGGCGTTGCGGTTGGCCGTTCAATTCGAACGGGCGGAGCGCAGGCGTTTACTTATACGGGAGGCGGCGGCATTGTCGGACTTCCGAATCTTGCGGCCCGGCCTTTCTGTGTTTCCAACGCGGCGATCGACAATGGGGTCATCGTCGGAGGGATGATCGTTGGGACTTGTTCGACAACGCTGTTTGGGACGAGTCGGTTGCCGACAGCATGGGTAAACGGCGTTGTGTCTCAGCTTCCATTGCCGGCGGGCGAAACACTTGGTGATGCGTATGACGTTAATTCGTCGGCTATTGCAGTTGGCTCGGTCAATTCCGGTAGTTTTCAGCGAGGAGTTTACTACAGCGGCGGCACAGCCAATGTGATAACACAGACAACATCGAACGGCAGTTTTTTCACGACGGCATTCGGCATCAACGACGCCAGCCGCATTGTCGGCATCGGCATTGACCCGAACAACGCCGCCCGCAATGTGCCAATGGTCTGGGATTTTGCAGCAGGCACGGCGATCGACATCGGAGCTTTGCCAGGATTCAACAGCGGCATAGCGTTCGCCATTGGTAATGGCGGCCATGTTGTCGGGTCGAGCATGTTAAATCAAGGCTCCGGCCTGCCGTTCATATGGACACCGGGCGGCGGCATGGTCGCGATCCCGCTGCCTGACGGAACGACGCAAGGATCTGCAAGAGGCGTCAATTCGTCCGGCTGGGCGGTAGGAACTGCCTCATCGGCATTCGCGATCCCGTTTGTCTATACCGGCACGGCAACATACAGGCTGGCTGATCTGATCCCGTCCGGCACAGGCTGGGACCTGTCAACCAACACGTCTTCATCCGCGATGGGAATTTCCGACGGCAACATCATTGTTGGAACGGGTGTTCTCAATGGTGCGGTTCACGCTTATTCAATGGTCCCGGCAGGCCAGTCAACGCCGACTGCTACAACTACGGCAACCTCAACACCAACGTCATCAGTGGTTCCGACTACTCCAGCCACGTCAACGGCGACTAATACTCCTACACCGTTAGTCACTCTTTCACCATCACAGACGGCAACTAATACGCCGACCAATACGCTAACTCCAACTCCTAGTGAAACGCAAACCCAAGCACCAACTGCGACGCCAACTGCAACAGCAACGCCGCCGTCGATACAGTTCACCTCGGGAGTCTATAACGAAGATGAATCCCAGGTAGCGACGATCACTGTTACGCGGACAGGCAACGTGGGCGGACCCAGCGTGGTCTCGTTCTCGACAACAAATGGCACGGCCACGGGTGGTGCAGCCTGTACGAGCGGTGTTGATTACATCTCCACGTTTCAGGTGGTCGCGTTTAACCCGGGTGAAACATCGAAGACTGCAACTGTTACGATTTGCGGTGACAACATTACAGAGCCCGACCAGACAGTCGTTCTCTCGCTTGGAAATCCGGTAGGCGGAATTCTTGGTTCGCCGTCAACAGCTGTTCTGACGATCAACGATACAGCGACCACATTCCGCAACTCAACAAACATCGCGATCAACGGCGGCGGCCCGGGCGGCCCATATCCTTCGACGATAACGGTCTCGGGCGGTCCACCAAATATTGGTTCGATGCGAGTGACGCTTTACGACTTTTCGAGCCAGTCGCCGGACAACGCGGACTTTCTGCTTGTCGGGCCGAGTGGAGCGAAATTCATACTGCTTGCAGGTGGCGGCGGCCTAACACAAGGCGGGCCTGCAACCCTGAACTTTACCGACACGGCGGGACAAGTCGTGCAGGACAACGGCCCGCTTGCGACGGGTGATTTTGAACCGACCTCGTGGCTGACTGTAGGAAATTTCCCGGCACCGGCGCCTGCAGCACCCTACAATTTACCGGGCAGCACGGTCGGAGGAAATTCTACTCAGACTCTCTTCGGCAACTTTGGCGGAACAGATGCAAACGGCGTTTGGAGCCTTTATCTTCGTGACAGGTCGCTGACGCCGGCAACCATCGGCAACGTCGCCGGCGGTTGGGGACTTGAGTTCCTGGCATCAACGGCGGCTGGTGCTTCGATCTCGGGACGAGTACTGACAGCCGACGGTCTCGGCATACGGAACGCCAAGGTTGTGGTCACGGGCAATTCTCTTATAGAGTCGCTTGTCGTGACAACAGGATCGTTCGGTTACTTTTCGTTTGACGGACTCGCGACCGGCGAGACGTATGTTGTGACGGTCAATTCGCAGCGTTACACGTTCAGCACGCCGAGCCGTGTGATCAGCCTCGTCGATAATGTAACGGACACCGACTTTGTCGCCGATCCATTGGAATGAAGCGTTATCAAGATTGATAGCAAAAAAAAGGCGGCCAGAAAGCCGCCTTTTTTGCATTAATATGTCCGGGCGATCAAAAAACTTCGGAGCCCTGCCTGAAATTATGAAAGATCAAATGCGTCAGACGCTGCCGAGGTGTTGAATTGCCGATAATGTCCTCTGACATGCCTTCAAAGTGGGGAAGTATCTCTCCTTCGCCTCGCCTTAGAACCTCTTCGAGATTATGCGGCAGCGTGAAGTGGTATATATGTCCTGTAAGAAACGCCCTGTGCTCAGTCTTTGCATCGTGATCATAGATCGGAACCCGATCAGGCCATTGAAGCACCTCGGCCTCTTGCGGAGCCCACAATCTAAGATCTTCTATGCGAAATTGAAACTCAGCCATTTATTAAATTGATTGCAGCGGCCTCATTATAGTTGCTCACTATCTCAACGCTTGTCAACGGTCAGATCCTACGCCGACGTGTCACCATTTCGTATGTTTGATGACCGAAACGTCAGCAAAATATCCATTCATACACACAGTCACAAAAAAGTACCTAAAAATACACGCATTTTTGATTTTTGTGCATCTAACAAATCAATGGCACGGCCATTGCTTAAAGTCGTGCGGAGTCCGACGACTTTTCTGAAAATCTGTTATCAATTTGGCCTTTGCTGGAAACTGTATTGGCCATCATGAAAAAGCCCGCTGCGAAGGGGAGAGCGCATCGGGCTTTTTCTATATGTATTCATAATCCGAGACGGATGTTTGCGGGAATTTTCTATTTCATCATAAAATAGTTTCTTTAATTACACACGCAATTAGATAACTATATTTAAGAGAGGAAAATCATGACTGGAAGAAATAAGGTTACGGTCGTCGGTGCGGGAAATGTCGGCGCGACGGCTGCTCATTGGATCGCTGCTAAGGAATTGGCGGACGTGGTTTTGGTTGATATTGTCGAGGGAACTCCGCAGGGTAAATGCCTTGACCTCGCGCAGGCTGCGCCGATCGACGGTTTTGATGTAAAGCTTGTTGGCTCAAACAGTTACGAGGAAACGGCCAACTCTGACGTTGTCATCATCACCGCAGGATTGCCTCGCAAACCGGGCATGAGCCGCGACGATCTCTTGAAAACAAACTCAGACATCGTCGGCCAGGTCACCGATCAGGTCGCCAAATACTCGCCCAATTCGATCATCATCGTCGTTTCAAATCCGCTCGACGCAATGGCACAGGTCGCTTTTCGACGCTCGGGTTTCCCGAAGAACCGCGTCATGGGAATGGCCGGCGTGCTCGACAGTGCTCGAATGCGCTGCTTTGTTGCTGAGGAATTGGATGTGTCGGTCGAAAATGTCACCTGCTTCGTACTCGGCGGCCACGGCGACACGATGGTACCGCTGCCGCGATATTCGACGGTCGCCGGCATCCCGATCACCGAGCTGATCCCCAAGGACAAACTCGACGCGATCATCACCCGCACGGCAAACGGCGGAGCCGAGATCGTCGGGCTGCTCAAGACCGGCAGTGCATACTATGCACCGTCGCTCGGCGCGGTCGAGATGACCGAAGCGATCCTCAAGGACAAAAAGAAAATTCTCCCGTGTGCCGTCTTCCTCGAAGGCGAATACGGCGTCAGCAATCTCTTCGTCGGCGTCCCCGTCAAACTCGGTAAGAACGGCATCGAACAGATCATCGAGATCAGCCTCACCAACGACGAACGCACGGCCCTGCACAAATCAGCGGCGGCCGTACAGGAATTGGTCGATATCCTAAATATTTGAGAACGGAGTAGTATCCGTTTTCCGTCCGGTAATATGACAAAAGGAAAGGCAGCGGTCGCCTTTCCTTTTTTCTTTGCCTTTGCCTCAACTCGAGATCCGGCCTTCGGGAATACGATGTTTCACTGACTACATTTGTCGTGCGCCGTCAACCTCGATCACGGGGATATCGACACGATTAGGCAACATTTCGATTATTCCGGCCCAAGGCCGCGGCGATGATAACAACACGCCGGCGGATTCCGCATCGATCGGCTTTGAGAAATAAAATCCTTGACCGAATCTGCACCCAAAATTGTTCAAAAGCCTCCATTGTTCTGCGGTCTCGACGCCTTCGGCGATCACCACTTTTTCGAGTTCGTCCGCGAGAGTAGTGATCGTCTTTACGATACCGAGGCTCTCGCGGTCTTTTGTCATTCGGGCGACGAATGATCTGTCAATCTTCAAAGCATCGAACGGAAAACGGTGAAGGTAACTAAGACTTGAGTATCCCGTCCCAAAATCGTCGATCGAGATCTGAGTTCCAAGTTTCTTTATCTGGTTGAGCATTTCCACCGCTGATACAATGTCCTCGATAACCATCGATTCGGTGATCTCAAGTTTGAGGTTCTTCGGGTCGAGATCTGTCTTTTTCAATACTCTTTTGATCTCTGAGATTAGATTGGGCTGTTTGAACTGTTTGCCAGACAGATTTACACTCATTGTCAGATCGGGCAGGTCAAATTGTTTTCGCCATATCGAAGTCTGCTCGCAAGCCTGCATCAGCATAGATTTGCCGATTGCAACTATCAAGCCACACTCTTCCGCCAGCGGCACGAAATCTGCTGGGCTGATCAAGCCGCGCTCAATGTGGATCCAACGTGCTAGAGCCTCAAAACCAACAATCTCGCCGGAATCTAGAGACACGATCGCCTGATAATGCGGCTGTATGTCGCCATTTTCGAGAGCCTTTCGCAGATCGTTCTCAACCGTCAATGCCTGTACTGCACGCGTATGCATGTTGGCGTCGAACAATTCGTGCCTCGCTTTTCCGCCGGCTTTGGCCTTATACATCGCCGTATCTGCGTCGCGGAGAATGTCTTCCGGCTTGTCGTATTTTTGAGTCGAGCAGGCGATACCCATCGAAGCCGTGGTAAAGAATTTTTGGCCATCGAGATCAAACGGCTTCTTGAGCGAATCCTGAATTCGCGTCGCGACAATAGTGGCTTCGACGATCGAGCCGACGCCGTCGAGCAGGATGACAAACTCGTCACCTCCGAGGCGGGCAACGGAATCAACGGTTCTGACGCAATCCTGAAGTCGTGCCGCGAGCTCGATCAGCAGTTTGTCACCGCTTCCGTGTCCGAGACTGTCGTTGACGATCTTGAATCGGTCAAGGTCGAGGAAGATAACTGCAAATTTGTAGTCGTCAGTCCGTTTTGCACGCTCGATCGCCATACTAAGCCGATCAGTGAAGAGAACACGATTCGGAAGTCCGGTTAGGGCATCATGAAACGCGGCATGGCGAATCAATTCCTCAGCGTCCTTGCGATCGGTAATATTTTGTATCTGTAGAATTACGTGACGCGGCGAACCCTTGACGTCACGTATCAACGATGCACTCTGGAGTACCCAAACGGAGTGTCCGGACTTATGTCGATAACGTTTTTCCAACTGATAGCTGGACAGTTTGTCGCCCAGCAGGCTCTTGAGATGTTCGAGGTCTGCCTTGAGATCCTCGGGATCGGTGATGTTCTGAAAGTTGTCGCAAAGCAATTCAGATTCAGAATAACCCAGCATCGAACAAAGCGAGGCGTTGACCTGCAGCCATCTGCCGTCAGGTGCAACCACGGCCATTCCGGCTGCATGGTCGAAAGCGTTTCGAAAATACTGTTCGCTTTCCTTTAGTGCCTGCGAGATCCGCTCCTGCTCAGCTATATGTCGGGAAAGTTCATGTACATGCTGTTCGGCAAGATCGGCCTTGTCTGTGGCAGATTCGACGCTCTTTAGATACGTTGTGTACGTAAAATAAACGACCACAATGATAGGCATTGCAGCCAGAAAGGCATAGATCCCGAAGACCGTCACGCCCTTCGCTATTATTCCCGCGGCTGACGCTCCGGCAAAGTAGGTTATCGACGTCCAAAGGAAATTATCTCTCCACGTTTGCCAAATTGACTTCCTGGCCCGCAGTGCCACGAGGATCGCTACAAGGCTCGAATTGGCAAAGTACTGACACATACCCATTAAACAAATGGCTATGACGTACTCGCCGGTAAATTCATCATTGGTGAGTGAAAAGATCGAACCGAATATCAGCCGCAATACCGCAACCGTGAACGAGGTCGAGATGGCAAAAACGGCGATGTTGAAAAGCAGTGTTACGGGCTTTTTTGTGAGTTTGTAGGATGCAGGAATTGCATCAACCGTTGAGAGAATGACACCGGCTTCGCCGCCAAAGATCAGAATTGACAGGAATATCAGCGTGTCGGACACGGAAATATGCCCCTTGACCCCTGGTATCGCGACGACGATCCGCGAAGCAAAGGCCAACGTCACCAGGCTAAATAATAGATAGCTGTACCCGAGCGAGGCAAAGTCGGCAGTAACGATCGCAAATACAAAAAGAAATGCTCCCGTTAGGATAACGGTCCAGCAGTATATATTTGTGATTGCTGAGTTCCGGCTATTGGTTTTTTCCGGCATTTGAGTTGGTCGCGCGGACTGGGGCCGAAAGGCCTGATTCCTCTTCTAAAATTGACAGTCATTGTAAGGAGAAATGTATGCGCCGGTGGGACTACCAACCCTATTATCCGTTAAACTTTGTTTTTTTGCAATCTAATTTTCTCCTGACCGTTTTGATCTGCGATTACCTCTGGCCGGTCGATCAAAATCACTCAAACTGACCGATTCGGTCATTCAGAGTGAACTGCTCTGCTCAGCGTCCAACGAACTGTAATTCGTCTAACCATAGTATTTACAACACTTTACTCTTTGGTACGCGGCTTGTATTAAGGAACAGTGGGACCACGTGTGTCATGAGCCACAGAGCTCGAAACTTGTAACGAGAGAATAATTAGAATGGCTACCCCGAGAAAATTCATGGCAAAGACGAAACTGATCGCGAATATCGTAATGTTTTCGCTTATTTTGATGAATGTCGTTGGCATTCAAGTTTTTGCCCAATCGGCCGAAACGGACAAAATGGCCACTTCGGCCAGAGACGGGATCCTGGTAACCGACAGACCGGCAGTTGAGGTCGTTGAGCAAGACCAAGAGTTTGCAACGACCAAGATAGCTCCGGATCTTGCGGTCGAGTCGGACGAGCTTTTCGCGGGCGCGCGGACCGATAAGATCCAGAAAGTAATAATTCAGCTCAGATCCGATTCAGAGCTTGATTCTCAGCAGGATCTTGACGTGAACAAGGATGAAACGCCGACTGACTTTGCCCTTGAGGCCGCTATAAACAAGGAAAAGGCTGGAATATTGGTCCATGATCTCGTGCCGCTTGACGGCCGCGTCAAACGGTCATTTGATAATCTCGGTTTGGTCAGCGCTTCATTGCCGCTTTCCCGAATTCGTGAGCTCTCGTTCAATCCTAATGTCGCCTACATCTCGCCGGATCGTGAGACCGAAGCAGCCGGACACGTTCAGAACACGACCGGGACCTTTCAGATACAGAATCTCGTTACCAATACCACACTCAACGGCAACGGCATCGGTGTAGCCGTATTGGACAGCGGCATCGACACCACTAATAACCTTACAAAACCTATCACGGAGCATCCGTCGGTCGTTTATACCAAGGACTTTACTGGGCAGACAGGCAAGGTCGACCCGTATGGCCATGGAACTCATGTTGCGAGTATGCTCGCCGGCGATACGACGACTGGCCCGGGAAAGGACGGCAGATACGACGGTATCGCTCCCGGGGCAAAGCTGCTCAACCTTCGCGTCCTTGACGAAACAGGGAAGGGAACTTCAGCTAATGTCATTGCAGCGATCGATTGGGCCATCACAAACAAAGCAGCCTACAATATTCGGGTCCTGACGATGAGCCTGGGAACGGTGGCCAAAGATAGTTATCTAAATGACCCGTTATGCCAGGCTGCACGCCGTGCCTTCAATGCAGGTATTGTCGTCGTCGCGTCAGCCGGAAATAGCGGTAAGAATGCCCTCGGTCAGAAGCTCTATGGCTCGATCTCATCACCTGGTATCGAACCCTCGGTCATTACCGTCGGAGCGTCGAACACGTTTGGAACCGACGTCCGATCAGATGATTCCGTAACAACTTACAGCTCACGGGGCCCGACACGCGGCTGGAGACTTGTCGGTGGTGTCAAAAAGTTTGACAACCTCAACAAGCCCGATCTCGTTGCTCCGGGAAATAAGCTGATCGGCGGTAATGCGGCGAACGGCGGCACATTCAACACGATCGCCAACACATATCCGACGCTCCAGGTACAAACAAGCGGAGCGACTGCTGACCGCGTCCTCTATATGAGTGGAACGTCGATGTCCGCTCCGGTTGTTGCCGGTGCCGCGGCGGTTTTGCTTCAGGCGAACCCAACTTTGACACCAAATCTGGTCAAGGCGATCTTGACGTATTCGGCTCAGCCGCTCAATGGGGCAAATACCTGGGAACAGGGAGCCGGATTGTTAAATGTTGATGGTGCCGTCAGGCTGGCTTTGTTGGTCAAAAATCCATTGCCGACCGTCAATGGCTCTGCATTGCTGAAGAATTCGCTTCCGGCTTCGCAATCCAGCACGATCTCCGGACAGACGATCTATTGGGGCAAGGGCGTGATCAGCAATTATGGATTCCTGTACGGTAATGACCTGCTGAACTATTTTCAGGGAATGTACGCAAACGGAGTTCTGGTCGCAGACTCAACACCTTTTGTTAACGGATTATTAGCAAAATCGGCCACGATGACGACACAGGGAGTAAGTTTCTTCCCAGGCGTCATTCAAAACAACGGCGTTCTCGTCAGTGACGGGGTACTAGTAGCCGACGGGGTACTTGTAGCCGACGGACTGATGTACGGGGACGGCGTGCTGGTCGGAGACGGAGTTTTGGTCAGCGATGGGGTGCTCGTTGCCGATGGTTTTCCACGAGCTGACAGCACCACCTGGATAATGGGAGATAACACGACGTGTATGAACCCTTAGCTCTTGACGGCTATCTTACGGCGTCCAATTGACCAACACATCACTCGCAAAGGCCGCCCCTCTGTAGTATGAGGGCCGGCCTTTCATATTTGTCATACAACCGCCATTTATGCTGGATTTATTTTTGTTCACAACAACCTCACTAATCCGATCACGGTCGATGTTCAAGAGCCGACCGGCATTATTCCTTCTTGGTCAAATTCTCTGCCGGATCAAGGCGATCGTCTTTTCAAAGCTAAAGCCAAAACGTAGCTGCACAGCGCAAGCAGCTCAATCGCGTTTCCGTTCATTCTGACCGGTTCCTTTATTCACCCTGACCGGTCACCTATCCCGCGAATATCCTTCACTCTCCGGTAACCTCCATTATTACATCATTTAGCGTTCTGGCACGCGGCTTGTATTAAGTTAGCCCGACACGGCTGTGTACCGGATTTAGGTTTTGACTCTTTAGAGGAATATCATGTTCAACAAACTTAACTTCAAACAGACATTTGCCACGCTGGTGCTTTTTGCGTTATCGATGCAGATGGTTTCATTCTCCGTCTTTGGGCAGTCTTTTGAGAAAGACCAGCCAGAGGAGGTTGTAAATGAGAAACCGTCCGGCCCAGTGGACGAGATCCGTCAGACCAAAATAGCATCGGATCTCGAGAGCAGAGCACTCGAGCTTAGTGCCGGCATGAGATCGGACGATACCCAGAAGATTATCATCCAGCTCAAATCGGACTCCGGCCTCGACGAATTAAAGGACACCGCTCTGTCCCCAGCTACCCAAGCGACCCTTTTCGCTCAAGAGGTGCAGAAAAACAAGGAAAAGGTCGGCATTCTCGTAACAGACCTGATGTCGGTCGGCGGCCAGGTAAAAAAGGCATTCAACCGGCTCGGTCTTGTTAGTGCCGAATTGCCGCTTTCCAAGATCCGGCAGCTGTCTGAATCGGACGACGTCGCATTCATATCTCCGGATGTCGAGACGATCGCCCTTGGTCACGTGGAAACGACGACAGGTGCCAACCTGGTGCGTAACCTGACGTCGGGCACAACCTTAGACGGACGCGGCATCGGTGTCGCCGTTATTGACAGTGCATATTATCTTGACAACGAGATGTTTCGCCAATCCAACGGCACGATGATCCAGCAGGTGAATAGAGACATGCTCGGGATCGGCATGATGGCGACTGATGGAAATGGCCATGGCACACACGTGTCATCACTGATAGCCGGAAACCCGTCGTTTGTCGGCGGAGCCTATACAGGTATCGCTCCGGGCGTAAAACTAATACCAATCCGTGCTTTGGGAACGCTGGGCTCAGGGCTTTCCAGCGACGTCATCGCCGCACTTGACTGGATCATCGCCAACAAGGCGGTCCACAATATTCGCGTTGTCAACATGAGCCTTGGCACCCCTGCCTCGCAATCATATATGACGGACCCGCTTTGTTTGGCTGCTCGCCGGGCTGTTAACGCGGGGATCGTCGTCGTCGCTTCAGCAGGAAACAACGGTAAGGACATCAACGGCGCCAAACGTTATGGCACGATCAATTCGCCTGGTATTGAGCCATCGGTAATTACGGTAGGCGCGACCAATACCTATGGCACCGATGCGAGGTCCGACGATACTATCGCATCTTACAGTTCAAAAGGCCCGACTCGCGGTTGGTCGGTTGCAGGTAATGGTGCGCGAGTTTACGACAACCTCATCAAGCCGGATCTTGTGGCTCCAGGCAACAAGCTGATCGCGGCAATGTCAACGCAGAGCACAAATGCGGTTGTCCCTAACCTGGTCATCGACTATCCGGGACTTAACGCTCGTCAACCTGATTACCATCTTGACTGGACGACCTATCAGATGGTGGGAGTGAAGAATGGGGCGATGTGGCTGAGCGGCACATCAATGTCGGCACCGTTGGTTTCCGGAACCGTTGCTCTAATGCTGCAGGCAAATCCGAGCCTGACCCCGAATCTGGTAAAAGCGATCCTGATGTATTCGGCGCAGCCGCTACTGAACGTCAATACGGTAGAACAGGGAGCGGGCGAACTCAACGTGGACGGCGCGGTTAGATTGGCTAAGCTCGTCAAGACGACGCTTCCGACAACGAACGGGACCGCTATGCTTACTGCTGCTTTGCCGTCGAACCAGTACAGCACGATCGGCGGGCAGAGAGCATATTGGGGCAAAGGCGTCATAACCAACTTCGGCTTCATCTATGGTAACGACCTGATGAACAAGTGGCAGGGAATGTACGCGAGCGGTGTGCTCGTTTCGGATTCGACTCCGTTCTCCGGAACAACTATAAGCAAATCGACGACGATGACCTCCGGATCGCTGAACCTGTTTCAGGGCGCCATCAAGAACAACGGCGTGCTCGTCAGCGATGGCAAGGTATACCTGAGTTCAAACGCAATGGGCAGCCGGCCGATCCCCTTTGTGAACTGGCAGGGCGTTCTAGTAAGTGATGGCGTACTTGTCGGTGACGGCGTATTGATCAGTGACGGTGTTCTGGTCGGCGACGGCGTATTGGTAAGTGACGGTAACCCGGCGTGGGCAAACGCTATCTACGGCGACAACACCGCGGGAATGACGTTGATCGGCTACTGATCTTCGTTCTGATCCTTGTAATTAAAAGGTCAAGCCTCCGGGCTTGGCCTTTTTTAATGCGCGTCAAAAGCGACCCATTGAAACCTTAATGGCCACCTAGTGACGATCGAGCGTTCGAAAGACCCGCCGAGCCGGCCGATCACGTACGGTCACTCTGACCGAAACACCTATTCATATTGACCGTATTCACGATCATGCGAAACGCCGCTATTATGCTAAACCTCATTATTGCTTCATTTATCAACGTGGCACGGCCTTTGCACTATCTTATGCCGCACGGGAGTGCAAATCGTTAAAGCAGTTACTAGGAGTCGGAGAAATGAGCAGGCGTAAACTTAAACAAACATTTGCCGGAATGCTGTTGATCGCATTTCAAATGCAGTTGATCGCATTCAGCGTTGCCGGACAGAACCGGATTGGAAAAATTGAATCGGCGGACGTCAAATCAACGGACCGGATTGTAGATGGAAACACAATGCGTGAATCCAAGATAGCTCCTGACTTGATCGACAATGCGAACGACGCCTACAATCGCGTCAGCCGAGACCGGATGCAGAGGGTGATCATCCAACTCCCGTCGAATTCTGCTTTGATTAATGATACAGGTGATCTGGCTGCGGACGAGAGCGAAGCCCTGATCAAAGAAGAAGTCCGGCATAATAAAGAGAAGACCGGCATTCTCGTTACCGATCTCCACCGAAGTGGCGGGCGTATGTATAAGGCGTTCAACAACATCGGGTTGGTCAGCGCCGAATTGCCGCTTTCGCAAATCAACGAACTGATCAAATCCGACAGCGTTGCATATATCAGCCCCGACCGCGAGGTCGCTGGTTTCGGGCACGTCGGTCAAACAGCGGGACTGTATAATACCGGCATCTCAGATCGCGGTGACAGCGATGCGAGTACTTGGTTGGTCGGATCCGGTATCGGCGTTGCGGTTATCGATAGCGGTGTTTATGGAGCTCACGACCTTTTTAAGGACTGGCAGGAACTCAGCAAAGTTACGAGCTACGATTTCACGGGAACCGGCAACACGGCGGATCAGTACGGACATGGCAGCCACGTTGCTTCGATCATGGCGGGTGACTGGCGGCTCGGAAACGCCGCATATGAGGGCACATCCTCGGGCGTAAAGGTTTACAGTCTCAAGGCTCTTGGTTCACTCGGCACGGGTACGAGCGCAAACGTGATCGCTGCTATCGACTGGGCGATCGCAAACAAAGCGTCAAAAAATATCCGCGTTATCAACATGAGTCTCGGCACGCCTGTCATGGACAGCTACTTGACAGACCCGCTTTGCGTCGCAGCCCGACGAGCGGTAAATGCAGGGATCGTGGTTGTCGCATCTGCCGGAAATCGCGGAAAAGATCTATTAGGAAATAAACAGTACGGCACGATCGGTTCGCCTGGTATTGAGCCGTCGGTAATTACGGTTGGTGCGGCCAACACTCTCGGAACCAATATACGAAGCGACGATACCGTTGCAACATACAGTTCGAGAGGGCCGACACGCGGTTATCGGACGATCAATGGCGTCAGAAAGTACGACAATCTGATCAAGCCTGACGTTATCGCGTCAGGAAACAAGATCATCGGAGCGACAAGCCCGGGCAGCACGATCGTCACCGCTTTTCCGTTCCTCAAGACCGGTTCATTGACCGACCCTGACGAGCAGGTAATGTACATGAGCGGCACGTCGATGGCGGCTCCGGTGGTTTCGGGTGCGGCAGTGCTGCTGCTCGACACTAATCCAAATCTGACGCCAAACCTCGTCAAGGCTATCCTGATGTATACGGCTCAGCCGCTTCCTAATTTTAATACGCTCGAACAGGGAGCCGGCGAGATAAATATCGACGGTGCGGTTCGTGTGGCCCGATTAGTTAAGGCCACTCTCCCGACCTCGGGTGGCGCTACGCTGCTCAAAAGTGCGTTGCCAACTTCACAGACCAGCCCGATCGCGGGCCAGACGATCACTTGGGGTAAGGGCGTGCTCACCAATTACGGCTTCCTCTACGGCAACGACCTAATGACCAAATGGCAGGGAATGTACGCAAGCGGCGTCCTCGTCGGTGACGGCACTACATTTTCGGGTACGACGCTTACGAGATCGTCAACGCTTACAAGCGGCACCAACATGACCTTGTATCAGGGTGCGATCAAAAACAATGGCGTGCTAGTTGGCGACGGAACGATGTTCCTGAGTTCAAACTCAATGGCCGGTACGTTTACGCCGTATGTTAACGGACAAGGCGTCCTGGTCGGGGACGGCGTGCTCGTTGGTGACGGAGTGCTGGTCGGTGACGGGGTACTTGTCGGGGACGGTGTTCTCGTCGGAGACACATTAATGGGCGACAACACCGCCTGTATGCAGCCTGCACCTTAACAGCCCAGGGCCACGCAGCGGTCTAGCTGCAACGGCAAAAGAGGTCAAGCCTCCGGGCTTGGCCTTTTTTATGTTTACTTTAGGAGTGACGCCTTTAGGCTCTAGCGGCGGAATTGTGATTATCCGCTTAACCCAAGCTATGGAGAATTGTCTAAATACGTCACTATTGCTTTATGGCGTTGTGACGACGGTGTAGATTGGCGAGTAGTTACCGATGGGGACGTTTTTTCGGGTCAGAACGCCTCGATATGAGCGAGCTTCGGGATTGCCGGGTGGCACGCTCGCGCCCCACCGGGACTTCACGTGGGGCTAAAGCTACTCGCGTCCACTTCGCGGACTCAAGAAAAGGCAGAAAAGCAGGCCAGACCCCGTTCTTCAAGACCCCGTTCTTCACATAACTTCGGCAAAGCCACACGATTTGCAATATTCTTTCTGTAATCCTTTGTATTGAACCCTAAGATCTGTAACACAGCATCGCGAGCATTTGTCTTAATCGATTATCTATGCTACGGTGCGGTGAGCTCAACAGATAATTC
>CAZVDM010000040.1:0-22770 GCA_964625555.1 uncultured Chloracidobacterium sp. | reverse complement strand
TCACCAATCCCGTTTATCGGCCCGGAGCGTCGACAAAATAGAAAACCGGAAGCTAACGTTAATGAAAGAAAAAGCCCCGCCGAATTTCGGAGGGGCTCTTTACAACTAAGTCGATGAATGCGACTTTTCACCGTTACTTTTCGGTCACCGGAAAACCGCGATGACGCATAAGTGCTGACGTCTGCGGGTCGCGGCCGCGGAATTTCCGGTACGCCTCAGCCGGATCCACCGTATTACCGATCGAGAAGATGTATTTCACTAATGCGGCACCGACCTTTTTATCGTACGGACCACCCGCCTCCGTAAACGCACCGTATGCGTCCGCTGATATAACATCTGACCACAAGTAACTGTAATAGCCGGCCGAATAACCGTCACTCGAGAAAACGTGGCCAAACTGCGGCGTGCGATGCCGCATGACGAGCTCGCTTGGCATACCTAGCGACGCAAGCGTCTCCTTTTCAAAAGCATCGGCATCGATCTTCTTATCGCCTGCCAAATGCAGTTTCATGTCGACAAGAGCACTCGATAGATATTCGGCTGTTGCAAAGCCCTGGTTGAACGTGGCTGCCTTTTTGATCTTGTCGACAAGAGCCTGCGGGATCGGTTTGCCGGTCTGGTAATGGACCATGAACCGCGACAATACCTCAGGCGTCGAAACCCAGCGTTCCAGAATCTGCGAAGGGAATTCGACGTAATCGCGTGCAACATTTGTACCCGACAGCGATGGGTAGGTGACATTTGACGAAAGGCCGTGCAAAGCGTGGCCGAATTCGTGAAACATCGTCGTCGCATCATCCCACGAGATGAGAACCGGTTCGCCCGGCTTGCCTTTTACAAAATTAGAGTTGTTGGACACGATCGTTGTGATCTCGCCTTCCACCCGTTCCTGACTGCGGTAGGCGTTCATCCAGGCTCCGCTGCGTTTGCCATCGCGGGCATAAGGGTCAAAATACCAAAGACCGACATGTTTGCCTGTCGTTTTGTTTTTGACCTCATAAACCGACATATCGGGATGAAAAACGGGCACGTTCGTGACCGGCGTGAATGTAAAGTCGAATATTTCCCCGGCGACCCAGAACATTGCCTCACGGATCTTGTCGAGCTGCAGATATGGCTTTACCTCATTGTCATCGAGATCGTAACGCTGCTTGCGGACCTTTTCCATGTAATACCGATAATCCCAAGGCTCGATCTTGATCTTTGCACCTTCCTTATCGGCGAGAGCCTGCATATCGGTGACTTCTTCTTTAACGCGGGCCTTTGCGGCAGGCCAGACGGATTCCATCAATTTCATCGCATTTTCCGGTGTTTTTGCCATTTGAGGCTCAAGCCGCCAATGCGCGTGAGTTGCGAAGCCAAGCAGCTTTGCACGCTCGGCCCGGAGTTGGAGGATCTGTGTGATACCAGCATTGTTATCGCGGGAATCACCGTTATCGCCTCGATTTACAAACATTTTCCATACCTTCTCACGAAGCTCGCGTCGGTCCGAGTAGGTAAGGAACGGGTCGACAGATGACCGTGTGTTCCGGACGATCCCGGCGGCCGTGACGTTCTTGGATTTCGCGGCCTGTGCGGCAGCGTCACGAAGTGATTGCGGCAATCCAGCCATATCAGCTTCGGTTTCGAGGGTCACGTAAAGAGATCCTTCTTCGCCCAAAAGGTTTTGGCTGAATTTTGTGAAAAGTCCCGCGAGGCTCTGATTTATTTCCGAGAGCCGTTTCTTTTCAACGGCACCAAGTTTTGCACCTTGTCTGACGAAATTGGTGTAATTGAGCCAAACGAGACGTTGTTGTTCAGCGGTCAAAGATTTCTTTTCGGGCGAACTATAAACGGTCTCAATGCGTTTAAAGAGCGTCTCGTTCTGAGAGATCTTGTCACCGAAGGCAGCAAGCTTCGGAGCCATTCTAGTGTTTACGGCTTCCATCTCCGGAGTGCTCAGGCTGCCTGACCAAATTCCGTAAATCGTAGAAACCCGATCAAGCGTGCGGCCGGTCTTCTCCATTGCGGCGATCGTATTTTCAAATGTCGGAGCCGCTGTGTTATTGGCGATCGTTTCGATCTCAGCCAGGTTCTCAGCCATCGCTGCTTCTAAGGCCGGTTCGAAGTCCGCCACCTTGACCTTATCAAACGGCGGAACGCCGCCATACGGCCCAGCCCATTCTGCTAAGAGCGGGTTTGTTGAAGGTTCAGCGATAGCCCCGGCATTTACACTATCTTCACTTTTAGTAATCATAAAGATCGCCGCCGCCGCGACCAATCCGATAGCGGCCAAACGGTATACAAAGTACTTGTTCATTGATCAAATCTCCTGCTTGTCGATGGTTAGACTATATCCTGATACGGCGGGTTGGACAAATATTTTTCGATTGTCGCATATCGAATGTTCTTCTATCAAAGGGAGGCAAACGGAACAGTGTCGAGCAGTTGTTGCGATGTTCTTACAAAATAAAAAGGCAGCCCGGACGGACTGCCTTTCGTCAATTTGATGGTACACCCGGCATGATTCGAACATGCGACCCCTTGATTCGTAGTCAAGTACTCTATCCAGCTGAGCTACGGGTGCACAGTGGCGAACAGTTAGATTAGCGAGTCAGGCGTCGAGAGTCAAGGGCAATGGACGTTAGGAATTTGAGAAGTGAGAATGAATACCGGCACATTCAACGCGGATAATTTGAAATTAAGATCGGTTCGCGTTCGCGGAATGCTCACTTTTTCTCGATCTTTGATTCACTTTGCAAAATAACCTTGCCGCGTTCGCGATATTAATTCGGTATTGTTGACATCGATGCGGACCGCCCGCCATTTGCCGTCGCGTTTGTCGTTTATGGGCTGATATTCGACAGTGTATAACGTCCGCAGCTGTGCGGCGACCTGGCCGTAGATCTTGCCCATGTCCTCAAGGGCCTTAATAGCGTTGAGTGTGCCGCCGCTGCGGTCGGCAACGATCTGAAGACGGGTACGCGCGGCGTTGTACATCGCGACCTGCCGCGGCGTCGGATCCGCCAGCTTAGCAGGATCGCCGGTCGGCAATGCCAGCGGGTAGATCGTCACGCCCTGCGCGTCCGAACGGCTGAGCACTCGGTTCAATATATCGCTTGTTTCGGGCTTGATCGCGGTAGAGATCTGGGCGTCGTTAAGGTTCTCAAGCAGGTCGCGATCCTTGTCGCGAATTGCCGTATCGACTCCGTCGGTCAGCACAACGATCGCTTTTCGTCGGCTTTTTTCCTTTGAGAGTTTGTCGAGTGCCATGTCGATGGCCTTGTAGAGTTGGGTCTTGCCGCGGCCGTTCGCGACATTAATCGAATTCCCGATCGACCGCCGATCGGTCGTGAAATCATTGAGCAGATTGATCTTGTCGTAAAATTCGACCACCGCCACACGGTCCTCGGGCAGAAGAGCATCGATAAATCGAAACGCCGATAGTCGTATGACCTGTCGAAAACCGAGTGTTGATCCGCTCATATCTAAGATCATCACAACACTGAACGGAGCCGTTGACGGTTCAAATCGCGTGATCTCCTGTTTTACACCGTCTTCATAAACTGAGAAATTTGCCTTTGAAAGGTCGGTGATAGGGCGTCCGCGTTGATCAACGACTCCGACGTTCAATCGGACTATCGACGAATCCACACGGATCGGATCGTCATCCTGAGCTGCCAATACGCCGCAGCAAGCCAAAATAAGCGAGAAAATGATTAATGTGCGGCGAAGTGACATAAGCAGATATTAACAATCAGACGCGGTAACCGGAAGCACGGTTGCATGGTGCATGTTTTCATTAAGGTCTTAACAGAATTGGATTTATGGTTTATAATCGATTCGAATTTGTAGTGCGGCAGAACGGTACCGCCCCAATATTGAGCGGCAGGTCGATCTGTTACGGGTGACGGCAATGCTCTTTCGGCCAAGTTTTTGTGCAAACTGTGGAGAAAAGATCGAACGGGCTGAGTGGAAGCTCTGGACCAGTCGCCGATTCTGTGACCTGTGTGCATCAGAGTTGATGGGCCACGATATTCTGCCGAAAATAGCCGTGGGCATAGGTGTCTTAGCGACGATCGTAGGTTTTGGGGCGTATCTGAAAGGCGGTTCTGAAAAGGCCGAATTGCCGCTTGTAAAGAAGCGATCGACCGATAACTCTAATAACGGTGTGAAGGTCGCACCGGCCGGGCCCAACACTGTATCGGCAGCGAGCAGCACAGGTGTGGAGATCGCATCGGCCACACCGCTGTCCTCCGCAAGAACTCTTGCGGCTTTGCCGCAGGCAAAGCCGGATACGGTGGAAAGACCGTCGGCCGAAGAGTCCCAATACTATTGCGGTGCTCAGACCAAAAAGGGAACTCCCTGTAGCAGACGCGTAAAGGGGAACGTCCGCTGTTTTCAGCATCAGGGTATGCCGGCAATGCTCTCCGGTGACAAATTAAAGGTTGGTTGACGGCAGTAGTTACGATAGGTGTCGAAGCAATTAATAATGAAACAACTAGCTCCGAATACAATGATCCAGAACCGCTATTTGGTGGTTCACCTTATCGGCAAAGGCGGAATGGGCGAGGTGTATCTCGCAGTTGACCAGCGTCTGGGCAGTGCAATTGCGCTGAAACGTACGTACTTCGCGGACAACGAAACGCTGGGTAACGCCTTTGAACGCGAAGCGAAGATACTAGCCCGTCTCCGTCATCCGGTCCTTCCGAAGGTTAGCGACCATTTTATCGAGAATGGCGATCAGTATTTGGTGATGGAGCATATCTCCGGAGACGACCTGTCTAAGCGACTGGAGACCGCGAAAAAGCCATTTCCCGTTAGTTGGGTCATGTTCTGGGCTGATCAGCTTCTTGACGCCCTTTCTTATCTTCACTCGCACGAGCCGCCGATCATTCACCGTGATATAAAGCCGCAGAATTTAAAGCTCACCGACGAGAATCATATCATTCTGCTGGATTTTGGACTTTCTAAGGACTCGAGCGGACAAACGGTCGCTTCACGGCCGGGTGCCTCGGGCAGCCTCGTAGGATATACTCCGCATTTTGCGTCGATGGAACAGATACGGGGTACCGGAACAGATTCGAGGAGCGATCTCTATTCTCTATCGGCGACACTCTATCAACTGATGACGAATACGATACCGGCGGATGCACTTTCGAGGGCCGATGCTATGCTCAGCGATAAGAAGGACCCGATCATTCCTTTGTCAGACGCAAATCCGGAGATCTCGCCCGCGGTATCGAATGTTATCCTCAAAGGCCTTGAGGTGAGCAAAGAAAAGCGCTTTGGAACTGCAGCCGAGATGCAAAAGGCACTTCGAATGGCCCATTCTCAAATGCAGAGTCAGATGTCTGCCGAGACTCAGGTCTTTAATGTGGGCGACATTCATTCAACCGTTCCGCCGGCAAAGGACCCGTCGATCCCAGTTGCCCCGTCGGAGATGGAGACGCGAACTCCAACAGTACCGCCCGTACCCGCCGTCGTGGTTGAAGCATCACCAAATTACGACGCCACGCTCGCCATGGACGCTGACGAAGTACAGGCGGTCGTCCGGCAGGCCGATGTCCGCACGGAGGTTTTTAATGCCGGCGAGACGAGCGAACCCTACCCAACTGCTGAAATTCCGGTCTCGGTCGTTGCTGAACCGCCGCCGTCGCCATTCGCCACAGAACCGATGGCCGAATCGTCGGCACCTGCTGCCACTGTCCCGTTGATCTCGATAGATCCGAACGATGTTCAACCGGCAGCGTCTGAACCGGCTGCCCCTGAGTTTTTCACGACACCGGTCGTTGAAGTTAAAAAGGAAGACATTCCTTCGCCTGTAACTCCCGCACCGATTGCAGCGGCCGCAGCGGTGGGGGCAGCAGCTCCACAAGCAGCAAGACCGCAGAAAAAATCCGGTTCCAAGGCGTTTTTGATCCTTGGCGGACTCGGGGCGTTCTTCATCTTGGTGTTGGGTGCACTTGGCGGTGGTTGGTACTATTATACGAATTTTTACAATGTCGCCGATGTAAAGCCTACGCCGACACCAACGGCTTCACCGGCCGCTTCGCCGGTTGCAACGCCGACCGCTGAACCGTCACCTTCGCCCACACCGAGCCCTGACGGCAACTTAAATCAGAATGTTAATGGTCAAGACGTCAAGACGGTCGAGCCGACGCCGTTACCGACCTCTACGCCGCCCTCCGGCACCAAGCCGCTGCAAACGCCGGCAACGAGAGACACACCTGTAAAACCCGTTAGGACGCCCGGACCGAGAGCGACGCCTAAGCCTAAAACAAATAGCGATCGCACAGTTATTCTTCAGTAAGAACGGAGATTTGAAATGTTGAAGAAAATGAAATTGATCAATGCGTTTTCGGCCGCTCTCTTGATGGCCGTTATTTTGGTCGTCGCAGGCAATGCCCCGGCACAGACCAGAAACGACATTAAACGGGCGAAGGAACTAGCGGACTCGGCGGATAAGGCCTTTAGGCAAAAGGAATATCGCCAGGCTGCCGATCTTTACGGCCAGGCGATCGTGATCGTTCCGACAAACCCGTACTGCCATTTTTGGAAGGGTTACGCACATTACTATCTCAAGGAATTTGATCAGGCAGAAAGATCGTTCGTGCTTGCATTGAATCAAGGATTCAAACCGGTCGAGATCTATAAGGTGCGTTGGTACATATACTACGAGCAGCGAAATTACGATGCGGCAGCCGCGGATCTGTTGAAAGCGCTACAACTTGAGCCGAAAAACGTGGTTCTTCTAAAAGGCCTTGGAGAGATCTATCTTCAGCAGAATACTAACGCCGCCGCACTCGATACATTTCAGCGGGCATTGCTGATCACTCCGAAGGACGGCGATATCTACTACAATATTGCCCGTGCTCACGCGGCATTGGGAGACTGGTCGAAACAGGCAGCGTCAGCAGACGAGGCCCTGAAAAAAGGTACGCAAATGGTGGGCGAAGCTTATTATTTGCTTGGGGATGCACAGGATAAGCAAAAGAATTTTACCGGGGCAATAGATTCATATCAAAAAGCGATCAGCGCCAATCCCTCGCTTTATCAGGCTCATCGAAATCTTGCCAACATATATCAGCGTCAGAATAAGCTCTCGAATGCTATAGATGTTCTAAAGAAAGCAATAGTGCTTTTCCCGAGCGATGGAAACCTCTATACGGATATCAGTTGGTTCTATAGTCTTAACGACCGGCCGGCAGACGCCGTTCAAGCGGCGTTGGCAGCGACAAAGTTCCTTCCTGATCAATACATGGGGTATACAAATCTTTGCCGGGCATATAACGAGACGAAACAGTATAAGGAAGCGATGACCGCTTGTAATAATGCTTTGCGGCTCAAGCCAGGAGACGGCGAGACATTCTTTTACTTAGGACGTGCCAGTGATCTGACCGGTCGAGCTTCCGATGCGACCGGGTATTACAGAAAGGCGGTAACCGGCCTTATTGAATTTACCAAGGAGAATCCCGATTACGCAGACGGTTTTTATTTGCTCGGCAATGCGTATTTTGCTGACAATCAACGCGACCGTGCGGTCGAAGCGTATTCAAAATGCTTGCAGCTCAGCCCTAACTTCGTGAAGGCCCGATATAATTTGGGCATTATTCTTGTATTAAAGAAGGACAAGGCAGGTGCAATGACGCAATACAGCTTCCTGCTGGCTCAGGATGTTGCCCTCGCCGGTAAACTAAAGACGGAGATAGATAAGCTCTGATCATCGTTTCCGCTTAACATTTTGACGAGTGTTGACGTTTACCTGTTGGAATCTAAGTACAACGCGCACATTATCCGAACGCTGATCGAGCGACGCAGGAAGGAATGCAGCATCGCCGAGCTCGGCCTCAAGAGCTTTCTCAAGATCAGTGATGGTTCGGCTGTTGTACGAAGGCGAAACTACCTCCTGGATCCTCGCGAGCCCATTGCTGAAAACGTCGGCTACGACCACAACTCCATCGTTGCCCTTACTTTCACGCAGTAGAGAACTTGTCATAGCGACGAGTGCACCCTGCGGATTCAGGCTCGGCGATTCGCCTGAGACGGCCAGGCGTGTTTTGGCGTAATCGGCGGGATAGATCGATTGGTCGGCAGAGCCGGCTGTAAACGGCCCGCGGTTAGACGCGATCAAAATGCCCGTATCGCTGCCCGCAGTCTTTTTTACTAGATCTGAGTCGGCAGTCGGTATGTTGTTCAAAAGAAATGTAAGAACCCCGATCCCGATGGCTAAACTTGCCACGAGCCCAACTGCATACGGCATTAGCCGCATCTGAAGCCATTCGCCAATTGCAGTTGAGAAAAGTGGAATTGATCCGCTTCGGGTGCTCAATTCTGTCGCGACCGAAATGCGGAGTGCGCGTTGGTGCTGAGCGGACATCGCCGGGCGTCCGATCCTGCGAAGGTCGGTCAATAGCTCAAGATGCGCAGCATTTTTTGCCCTGCAGACAGGACAGAATTCAAAATGAGCTTCGATCGCATTTGACTGTTCATTCGTCAAACGACCGTCGCAATAAAGTGGCAGATCAGATTGTATTCTCTCGCATTTCATAGCGTTAGTACTCACAGATCCAATTGAAGTGAATGGCACACTGACCCCGGCTGTCTTCCGGGATGGAAAACAACGCTTATGTAATGATCAAAGCTCCGTTGTCGTGTATACTGCGGCTGTCTTGTACGACATGTTGCTGGCCGTTTCAAATATCGCCTTAGCACACGCAATTTCTCGGCTTTGCTCGCTACTCTCGCTCTCTTTGACCTATCGTTTGGCACCGATCGTTTTAACCTCAAAGATGAGACCGGGGCGAGTTTACCATTCACTTCAATTGTCAAAAACCTTTCAATTGCCGCCGCAATTCCTCGCGGCCTCGTGAAATTCGCGATTTCACTGTTCCGATATTGGTTCCGAGTGTTTCGGCACACTCCTCATAAGTCAGTCCTTCTATATCGCAGAGAACGATAGCTTCGCGATAGACCGCTTTCAGCGTTCCGAGAGCTTCCGTCAAGGCCCTTGTTCGTTCCCGCCGCAGCACTTCATCATCGGGCGAGATCGAATTGTCAGAGATCGTTTCCCAGACTTGTGTGTCGCTATCGCCGATCGTCGCGTCGAGCGAAAGCGTTTGATCTCGCCGGCGTCGTTTCCACCAGCGGAAACGATTTCGCGATTCATTGATCGCGATCCGAAACAGCCAAGTTTTCAGCTCTGATTCACCCCGAAAACTCTTGATCGAACGCAAAGCGTGCAGAAAAGTCTCTTGTGTTAGATCCGCAGCTTCTTCCGGATCGGACGTTAACCGGTAAAGCAGTGCATAAACATCGCCCGAATATCGTTCGATCAGCACATCAAATGCCGCCGCTTCCTTTGCCCTTAGATTTTCAATCAGTCCGCTTTCGGCAGTTTGACGAACAGATACGACGGGAGCCGCGGTTACGGCTTGCC
The DNA here is from genome assembly GCA_964625555.1 of uncultured Chloracidobacterium sp. Taxonomy (GTDB): domain Bacteria; phylum Acidobacteriota; class Blastocatellia; order Pyrinomonadales; family Pyrinomonadaceae; genus OLB17. Next base: position 13,352 of record CAZVDM010000040.1, on the reverse strand, counting down.
TCAGGTCTTCTTCGTCAAATGTGATTGACTTACTGAAGATCATTTCCCGCCTTTTCGAGTTCTCCTCCTGAGAACTTACTGTCTGCTCGTTCGCCCATTCCGCGAACTGGAATATTAGACACCGTTTGCCGAATTTTGTTCCAAAAAACTTTTAGCAATGCCAATGATCGGCGGATGCCCTTGTGTTTAGACGGCTTTTTCAACTCACTTGTTTGCTCTTGATCGCAAATTACGTTAAATTAGACGTTTTGTATCAGGTGCTACGACGCCAATTATACAACGATTAGACCCGATAAAATTGCATTATTTTTTGAATCATGGCACGTAAACAGAGAAGACTTGAACAAGTGGCGACAGGCGTTGAGCAGCCAGCGGCAGCGGTTCGCTATCAGGACCCGTTTCAACAGAACGTAAACAAAAAGCTTGAGGAAGCCGGTAAGGTATTCGAAGGAAAGGGCCGTACGATAATGTATGGTATCGCATCGCTAGCGGTCATAATCCTATTGATCTTCATTGTCACAACGTGGAGCCGCCGTTCGAATGGTGCGGCCCAGGCTGCACTTGGCAAGGCGATCGAGACATCGCAATCGCGTGTTTCCGATCAGCCGGCCCCGGCCGGTTCGACCGATAAGGTATTCAAATCTGAAAAAGAGCGTGCAGAGGCCGCGATCGCGGAATTCCAGACCGTTGTTGACAAATTCGGCGGTGCTGCCGGAGAAAAGGCCAAGTACTTCATCGCCGTCAATCGTTTGATGTCCGACCGGGCCGCAGGTATCGGCGAACTTGAAGGCATAGCGAAAACCAATACTGATGTGGGTAAGCTAGCCAAATTTGCGCTCGCTCAGACCCGATTTGATGACGGCAAATATGATGAGGCCGCAACGCTCTATCAGGAACTTATCGCTCTGCCCGATGCTGTCGTCGCCAAAGAAACGATCAATTTCCAACTTGCCAAGACATACGAAAAGCAAAGCAAGACAAAGGAGGCTGCTGATCTTTATTTTACGATCGCCAAAACTGCAGCCGAAGCTAAAGACTCAGATGGCAAGCCTGTGCCAATGGGCGAAACCGCGAACGAGGCAAAAGAGAAGTTGACCGCTCTTGACGCTGAACGTGCGAAAGAGATCGTCGTTCCGACGCCTGAATCGCCGTTTGGAAACTAGTCAGTTTATGAAGATCGGCATCATTTGCTCGTTTGTTGTAAATTGATTACAGCAGAGGCAACGAATACTTGAACGATCGGCCGCCAATAAATGTCACTTCTGAAGATCTCGACGCGAATGCTGTTGACGGTACTGCCTTACCCTTTGGAGTCCGCGTTTCTCCCAATAGCTATCTCGCAGCCTTTCTGACCGGAACATTCTTTACCGGGTTCCTTCTTTACATAGAACTCGACATGATCGGGTTCGCTCTGTTTCTATTCTCATGGGTCATCGTGCCATTCCTGGCTTTTTCAGACCGGATAGTTTTTGACGGAAAGCGGCTAAGCCGAACGGGAATATTGCCAAGGATCTGGGGGGCATTCAACGGATCGAGAAGGCGGCTCCGCATTAGCGATATCGAGCAGATCGATACGCAGTCGATACGAGCACTGAAACGTGGCGGCAACGTTTACTATCGTTACCGCACCGTGATACGCGGTCGTGATGTCAGCATTGCGATCGCCTCGGGCGGCGAAGATTACCGCCAAATGATAGGCCGGATCCTGCCGCTGGTGCCTGAAAATGTGCTTGACAACCGCTCGGTCGAACTTCGAGATTACCTCGCCGACCCGAAAGAGATAAGAATGAAAGCAGCTTTCGCACGTATCCCGGAGGCCGACGTTCTATCCGGTTCATTTTCCCGAGCAGACAAGATCGTCAAAGAACAACGCGACGAAACAAGCGAACTAGTTCACGATGACATCGAAAAGGCTGCATATCTTCATCGGCTCGGCAATGAACTTCGTCTGATCGGCCGTCTGCATCAGGCACTTGAATCTTTTCGCCGTGCTCTTGTTTTCACACCAAAAAATGCCCGAGTGCTCTTTGATTTTGCCCGGTGCCTGCATTCGTTTGCCGGCGTCGAACGCGATCAGCGCCTGGCTTTGCGATCGATAGCTGCACTTCGTCTAGCCGAAAGGCGCGCCAAAAACGATAACGAGTTGCTTGCTCGTTTGGGCGAAGCATATTTCCAACTAGGTGAATGGCGCCTTGCCGGTAAGGCGTTTCAGAGGTCGCTGGAGATCGGTGAGAATTTCCTCGCTGCCCGTGGGATGGCCGAAATAGCCCTTCGTGAAGGAAAGCTGGCTCACGTTATCCATCAATTCGCAACCGCGTATCGAAATGCCGAATCACCGGCCCTCAGACGCTATTCCAGGATCGAAGCCGACTATTTCGCCCATCTGAATAGCGATGACGAATATATGGAGGTCGAGGTCGGCCGAGTCAATCTACTAGAATCTCTTGAAAACGCTAAAAGGACCGTTTTGCGGATCGCTTCGTTCGGTTTTGCGCCGCTCCTGTTTGGCCTGTTCGTCGAAGACTGGCTCTTTGCTGACATTGGCTGGGCGGTTACGGCGGTCGCGCTTTTGATCTGGATCGGCCTGGTCATTAGCGTCAGGTTGCTCTCGACGCGCATTCCGCATGTTCTGGTCGAAACCGACGAATGATCCGGCGGCCATTGCACTCTCATTCCGTCGAATGTTATTTCTACCATTCCATAAGCATCAGTGATAGAATCCGAAAAAAGTTCTTGGCAATCATCGGCTCGGCCGAAATCAAATAGAGTTAAGGAGTCACCAATGATCAGATCGAAATCAGTATTACAGCTCTTATGCCTTTCGGCATTTCTCTTTGCATTTTCGGTGTTAGTGGACGCTCAGGCGACGCGTACATGGGTTTCAGGTGTCGGCGACGACGCCAACCCTTGCAGCCGAACTGCACCCTGCAAAACGTTTGCGGGAACGATCTCGAAAACTGCCGTAAACGGCGAAATAAATTGCATCGATCCGGGCGGTTTTGGCGCTGTGACGATCACAAAATCGATCACGATCGACTGCACCGAAGTGTCATCGTCTATTTTGTCTTCTTTGGTCAACGGCGTGATCATTAACATCACTTCACCAACGGATTTGCAAAAGACAGTTCGACTTCGCGGAATATCCATAAATGGTGCCGGCACAGGGATAAATGGAATTCGCGTTTTGTCCGCAAGCAGCGTTTTTATTGAGGACGTCATTATTGACGGATTTACTCAGCATGGAATTTCGGTTGAAACCTCCGTTGGTTCTACTAAGTTTGTGATTGACCGGGCCACCGTCAGCAACAATCTCGGTAACGGTTTTAACACCTTCATAATCGGTGGGGCATCGGCAACTTTGTCAGTGAATAATTCGCTGTTTGCGGTCAATAATATTGGTTTCAACCTCAGCCAGTCCGTCAAAACGACGTTTCAAAATTCGATAATCAACGGCAACAATACAGGTGTGTTGGTTAATACCGGCGAACTTGGCATGACCAACTGTCAGATCTCCGGAAATGTAGTCGGCGTTCAGGCGGGCAACGGAGGGACGATCAGAATGTCGAACAACTCGGTTATTGGGAATAACACCGGACTTGCCGGTACCAGCCTGATCTCGTTCGGCAATAACCTGGTCAAAGGAAACAACATAAATGGTTCGTTTACGTCTACGGACCTTCTAAATTGACATATTTCAATTAGGCCGGGAGTAATACTATTTGCTGACGTTGATCTCGAACGGTCTCTTCCGTTCGAATGTTCTTCTGTTAGAAACGGGACGTCTAAGATGTGAAATGGGCAGAAATGTAAGAATTACATTGATGATACTAGCGATGGCGGTAGGCGTTTTGTTCTTGGACGCCGATCGGCCGGTTGCGCAGCAAATATCGAAGCCCAAGCCCGAAAAAGCGATAGTGATGCCCGAGGTGATCATCCTTTCAAAGCTAGGAAAACAAGGGGCGGTGACATTCAACCACAAGCGCCACAACGGCGGTGAATACAATGCTGGCGGGCCGATACTCTGTACGGAATGCCATCACACCGCTCAACCTGCAACCGAACTCGTGAGGCTTCCGCCGCTTAAGACCGCATGGCCGTCCGATCGAACGACGACCCTTACTGCAGAGCTATTTGCGGAAGATCCCAAAAAGGCCGGCGTTGCCGCATGTCGCGATTGTCATGCCAGGGCAGGTGCGAAGCCAAAATTGCTCGATAAAATGCCTGTTTTCAATGACGGCGGTACCGGGACCGTTACGAAATTGACCACTCAGATCGCGCTACACCAGGCTTGCGATGTTTGTCATTTTCAAATTGGCTTCCGCTCCGCCGGAACAAAAGCCCCGAAGGCGACAAACTGCGCGTCGTGTCATAAAGCGTTGATGAAGAAATAGTTTACATCCGCTAACGCATTTAATGGTCCAAGCCCATGAACACACAAATGGCACGATCAGAGATCAGCTCTCTGTTCGTGCCATTTTTTGATCCAATGCCAATCCGTTAGGCTTTCTCGCTCTTTGCGGCTTGCTCGGGCGGATTGAGCATTCCCGACCATCGATATTCAGGGGTTTCCCATCCGTCTTTTAATTTCTTGAGTATGAAATCGGTCATGTTGTCGACGATCCAGCGGTGGTTTCTTTCACCGACAGATGCGAGCTCGGCGTCCGGGGCCGGGTTCATGAAGTCGATCGCATAAGGGATACCGTCCTTGATCGCAAATTCGACCGTGTTGAGGTCGTAGCCTAAAGCCTCGCAGATCGTGATCACATCTTTTTCGACGCGAACGTGAAGTTCAGGCGAGAGGTATTCGTCAACATCGACGTACTGCATTCCCGACAGATACGGTTTCGACGGATCGTACGGCATGATCAGAACTTTCTCTTTGCCGACGCAATAGCAGCGAACGAACTGGTCATACTCAATGCCTTGCTGCAGGGTCATACAGAGTGTGCCTGATGCGTTGTATTCCTGCCAAAGTTCTTCTAATGAATTCACTTTGGAAACATTTTTCCAGCCGCCGCCGTCGAACGGTTTCAGGAACGAAGGGAATCCGACGTGCGCGATCACGCCTTCCCAATCAATAGGGAATTCAAGATTGCGAAGCGACTCGGACGTGATGTCCTTGATATAGCTATGCTGCGGCAAAAGAACGGTATTCGGTATCGCAACTCCGAGCTTCGTAGCCAATGCAAAGTTAAAAAACTTGTCGTCCGCCGACCACCAGAAGGGGTTGTTAATGATGTATGTGCCCTCGAGAGCGAACCGTTTCAATGCAGCACGATAATAGGGAACTTCGTGAGAGATCCGGTCGATGATCACATCGTAGCGTTTTGTCTCATCGAGCGTGATACCGCCGATATTGACCATCTCGGCCACCACATCGCCGCCGCTCTTTTCATTAATACTTTTAATTATCGATTCTGGAAACGTTACCTCACGTCCCACTAATATGCCTACTTTTTTCATAAAATTATTGTCCTGCAAGATCTGCGATCTCAATGTTATCCGAAAGCGTTTATTCTAAAGGATAACCAAAAAGACGGCAAGAATCGGAAATGGGAAGTTACGCTTTTGTAAGTTTGGTTGAAGGTCGAGAGGTTTTTCGGCTCGGGGAGCGAGGACCGAATAATAGGATCGCGTTCGCCGTTAGTGGTGTGGCGGAATAAGATCTTGAGAAGATTGCCTTCTATTTTACGCCGGGCAGCAACTCATAATTTCCCATCTCACGATTGTACGAATCCAAAGCTCCGACCGAATCAGCGGTGGCGTCGAGCATTTGTTTCGTCATCGCGATGGAATCGGAAAGCTGTTCGAAATCGAGAAGTGAGAATTTCTCGGGCGTTGAGATGGTAACGATCTCGTCGTTGAGATAGCTAAAGAAGTTTTCGATCGACTGCAGCTGGCCTTCGACAAGTTTGACGCTTTTTTCGATCTCGTCAAACGAAGCAATTCGGCGTTTGAGGATCTCTACGTTCGTTTGCTGGATGCGCTTTGTTTTCTCATCGCCGGCACTCTCCATAGCGCGAAAGGCCTGCGAAAGTTGATTGTGAACGGCCTGGCGATTGATGGTTTTGAGATGCTGTTTGCGTCGGCGATATACGTCGAGCAAGTCAACAAAATCTTCCCAGCGTTGGTCGAGGGCAGTTAGATTCGACGGCAGATTGCCGACCCCGGCAAATTTCTTGTAATTGTCCTGGATCTTGTTCTTCAACCAGCGAAGATATTCGACCGCCTCACGTTCACGCGGGGTGAACGATTTGATCAGGCCTTCTCGATTGGCGACATGCGCCTCGAGCAGCTTTTGATGGTGGCGTTTGTTGACGATCTGTCGATATGAAGGTAGCTGCGGCACAACGACGAGATAAATAGCCTCGGCAACAAGAGCGATGAGCAATGGAATGACGCTGAACGAAAATACCGCGGCAGCCAAAAAACCGGCCAGAGCCCAAAAATTTATGAGTTCTTTGGCCGCTTCCTTGGCATAGCTCGTGTTAAACCTCTCGATCTCCTGCCGGTATTTTGCAATGTCTGCCATATCAAACTAACTAGATGCTCTGTTCGCACTTTGCGTTTCTTTCGACTTCGTTACCTAGTTCGATTGACTTGTTTCGTTGACGATCACCTGATCCAGCACGTCGGCCTCAGCGGTCTCGGTGCCGGATTCGATCTGCTTGCTGGGGGCGGGCGTTCCGGCACTGAGCATTCCCATTGACTGCTTATATTCGAGAAGCTTGTCCTGGAGCTGAATGTCCATTGCTTCGCGTTCGATGTCCTGCATTTGAGTATCGACGTTCGAGGCGCCAAGCTGAAGTTTTGCTTCCGCTGCGGCCACACGGCGGTCGATCTTTTCGCGCATTTCGTTGAAAGTCGAAGAATCGTCGCCGATGTTGAAGGTGTCCATCGTCTGAGCGAGCTGCTCCTGCAGTTTCGCTTGTTTCGAAGCACTGATGAGCTGCATTGCTTCGGCGGTGCGCTTTTTCATGTTGAGGACGTAATTGTCGCGCGCCTTTAGGGCCTGTTTCGAAGCGACTTGTGCGTGCTCGGCCTGGACTTCGGTGCGCTGGAGATCCATCTGGGCTTGCTGAAGCTGGCCGATGTAAGCTGTCGCGATGTCATCGCGGCCCATTTTTACAGACGCTTTGATCTTCGAATCGAGATCGACGACCTGGGTCGAAAGGTTTTCTTTCTGTTTCAGCAATAACCGCTCGGTTGCCATTACCTGAGCCACTGAGTTGTTAAGCTCAGGGACACGGTCGCGCATATCACGAATAGTCTGCTGCAGTACCAACTCAGGGTTTTCGATCTTGTCTAACGCTGCGCCCGTACTTGCAAAAAATACTCTTTTCAATCTGGCCCACAATCCCATGTTTTCTAACGGCTCCTCAAAAAATGTTTGTACAACAACTTCTTGCCAACAACCTTACGACGGCAAAATATCCAAAGTTGCAAATTCCGAATTAGTATAACAGGAAAATCGATTAAGGAAAGATAAATTGAGCGTTTCGCGATGTAGAAAATTTGGATTTGCCGGTAAGTGGTTTACAGTAAACTCGCAGGATAATTAACTAATTAGAATGTCAGATTCCCAGCAAAACGTTATCGGCGAACTAGATCGTGAATTGCTTCGTGAACACAGGTACGACACGGCGCTATTCGATGAACTTACAGAGATTCAACAGTCATCAGGAATTCTCCATGGAGATCGCGCGATCTGTCCATTCCTGCGGCCCTTTTTTCTAGCAGAATCCACGTACAGCTCGATCCGACGAGCAGCCGCGTCAGTCTATGGGGCATTCGGGGCATTGACCGAGGCTGCACTTGTGGACGACAAGCTTCTCGCGGAACTCGGAGTCTCCGAAAAGGAAGCAAAATGGGCGCGGCATGACCCTCGTTACCTGGACGTTTCTATAAACAGCAGGCTCGATACATTTTTGTCGCCCGGCGGTTTTGCGTTTCTCGAATACAACGGCGAAAACCCCGCCGGAATCGGGGACCAGGTTTCGCTTGAAAAGCTGTTCGCTCATATTCCGGAGGTTAGTCGATTTTTGGACACCACCGAACACTATTTTCCACAGCCGCAGATCAAATTGCTAGAGGCTCTCGACCGCTCGTATAGAGAATTTGGCGGAAAAAAGGAGATGCCGAACATCGCGATCGTCGACTGGGCAGGTGTCTCGACTGGTGCAGAATTTGAGATATTGAAAGAACATTTCGAATCGCAGGGATATCCGACCAAGATCTGCGACCCTACGGATCTGGATTATTTCGAAGGTTCGCTTATTTCCGGCGATTTCGAGATCGATGTTTTCTTTAAGCGGGTGATAATACATGAGTTTCTGGATCGCTTCGATGAAAAGCATCCGGTCTATCAAGCGATCTCGGAAGGTAACATCTGCATGGCAAATTCGTTCCGTTCAAAGATCCCACACAAAAAGTCAGGGCTCGCGATCCTGACCGACGAACGATACAGCGAACTATTTAGCGACGAGCAACGTGAGGCTATATCGCGGCATGTTCCGTGGACGCGAAATATGCGTAATGTCAACACGACCTATCGAGGTGCAAAGGTCGATCTGATCGACCTCGTTCGTACCCAACGCGATCGATTTGTGCTCAAGCCGAATGACGATTACGGCGGGAAGGGGATAAGTTTTGGTTGGGAAAGCTCGGTTTCCGAATGGGACGATGCGATCGAGTCGGCGCTCGCTGCTCAATACGTCGTCCAGGAACGAGTGCCGGTCGAGAAAGTGAATATCCCTATATATCTGAACGGCGAGGCACGAATGGAATCACTTACGGTCGATTTTGATCCTTTCCTTTTCCGCGGCGTTGTCGAGGGCGGTATGGTCAGACTCGCTGCGGGATCGCTCGTTAATATCTCGTCCGGCGGAGCTGAAACGGCTCTGACGATACTCAAAGGATATTGAAAGTTCGCAAGATATTCATTTGCCGCACGTTCCGAAGACAGCAGTGAGTGGACCATTTGGCCACAAAGACGATTTTTAGGATGAAGACAAAAATGAAAAAACTAGTTTCGTGGGTCTTATTATTTACTATCTATTTAGGATACATTGCGCCTGTCTATCTGACGGCTAACGCACAAATTATTGGAAAAGCGATGAATGAGAAGATGAAAGATGTGCCCGACGGTCTAAAATTCCGTCTCAGCGAAGGCGTCGAGGGTGCCGAATCGCGCGTAAAGCAGCCGCTCGCCTCGACCGATCCGCTAAGCGAGAGCGACACGAACGGTCTATTGAAGAGAATCCCCGAGATCAAAACAACGGGCGACGACAAGACCGAATTTGCCAAACGCATCGGCACGCTTCCTGCACCGAAAACGGGGAATAAGATCCCGGTCAAATTCCCGTCCGACGAGCAGCGGGCCGGATTAAATGTGAATCCGAGTAATGACGCACTCCAAGTCATTCGATATTCGCCCGAGGGCGAGATTCCGCTTGCCCCCGATCTCAGCGTGACATTTTCGCAGCCGATGGTAGCAGTGACCTCGCAGGAAGAAGCCGCGAAATACGTGCCTGTCGAAATCTCGCCTCAGGTCGAGGGGAACTGGCGTTGGTTGGGAGCAAAAACGCTGATGTTCGACACGACAAAGCGGTTTCCGATGGCGACAAAATTTACTGCCCGCGTTCCGGCAGGAACGCGATCCGCGACCGGACAGGCGACGACAAAAGACGTGGTTTGGACATTCACCACGCCTCCGCCGAAAATCGAAACAATGGTCCCGAACGGCGGTACGACTCGTCGCAATGCATTGATGTACGCCCAATTCGATCAGGAGATCAATCCCGAAGCCGTGCTCCGCACTACGATCGTCACCGGCGGTGGCAAGCGTTTACCGATCCGCCTCGCAACGCAGGCCGAGATAGATGCGGACAGCAGCATTTCGTATTATTCGAAACAGGCACAGCCAAAGCGATGGATGGCGATTCGGGCCGTCACTAATGAAGGTCTGACCGAAAATGCGCTTCCCGGAGCCTCGCCGATCGTTGTTACGTTCGACAAAGGCACAGCGTCTGCCGAAGGCCCGTTGACGACAGCCAAGTCGCAGTCTTTCAGCTTTTCGACATACGGCCCGATGACATTCAACGGAGGTTGGTGCGGTTGGAGGGACAACAAGAATTGTTCGCCATTCGAGACTTGGTATTTAGAATTCAGCAACTCGATCGACGCGGCAAAATTTGCCAAAGAATCGATCAAGATCGAGCCAACTATCGAAGGATTAAATATTTATCCTTCAGGCAATTACGTGTATATCCAAGGATACAAAAAGGGAAGTACGACCTACAAGATCACGGTCGATGCCGCAATTTCTGACATATATGGCCAACCTCTCAGCAAACCCGGAACAGCAACGATAAAGGTCGGCCAAGCCGCGCAGAATTTGTACGCGCAGGGCGGATTTATGACCGTTCTTGATCCAACGGCGAAGCCAAGCTTCTCGATCTATTCAACCAATCATCGATCGGTCAAAGTACGACTCTATGATGTGAACCCGCAGGATTGGCATCAATTTCAGGAATATGTAAAACGCCTGAACTACGATGACAATCAGCGCCCAAAGATCCCGGGAAAATTAGTCTCTGACAAGATAGTCGATATCGCCAGCAAACCCGACGAAATGGTCGAGACGCGGCTCGATATCTCACAGGCACTCGATGGCGGATTCGGCAATGTAATTGTCGATATCGAACCGACTGTCAAGCGCGATAAATACGACCGAACAAGGATATTCACATGGCTCCAATCGACGCAGATCGGGCTTGACGCATTTGTTGATAATAATGAACTTGTCGGTTTTGCAACTGAACTAAAATCAGGCAGACCGCTGGGCGGCATTGATCTCTCCATCTATCCAAACGGCAACTCGGCGAGCGGCAATGTTGCTGAGGCCGAACCGGGAATTTTTGAGAGTATATGGAATTGGGTCACCGGCGGTCCGAATGCCGGAGAGATCGAGTCGATCGACACCGACGGTACGGTGTCAACAACCGAAACGGTTACGGAGGCTCAAACCAATAGAACCGGCGAGAACGGCATTTTGCGGCTGCAGCTTGCTAATGAACAGGCAGCAAAGGGAATGAACATTTTGATCGCAAAACGAGGCAAGGACACGGCGTTCCTTCCTGAAAATACCGATTATTATTGGCAGGATAGCGGCAGTTGGTACAAAAAAGGCGAATACGACCAGCTTCGGTGGTTCGTCTTCAACGACCGCAATCTATACAAACCGAAAGAAGAAGTTGCGATCAAAGGCTACATACGCAAGATCACCGGCGGCAAGCTAGGCGATGTTGAGGGGCTCGGTGACGCGGCCAACGGGATCACTTACTCGGTCAAGGACCCGCGCAACAATGAGATAGCAAAAGGCACGGCCAATTTGAATGCGTTCGGTGCGTTCGATCTCAAATTCTCATTGCCCGATAATGCAAATCTTGGCTATGCTCGCGTTGACCTGACGACAAATACAAGTGTTTACGGCGGCGGCACCTATTCGCATCAGTTCCAGATACAGGAATTTCGGCGTCCTGAGTTTGAGGTCTCGGCAAAAGTTGAGACCGAAGCCCCGCACTTCGTTGGTGGTAAAGCTTTGCTTTCTGTCGAAGGGAAATATTATGCCGGCGGAGGACTTGCCAACGCAGATGCCAACTGGTCCGTGACGGCATCGCCAACTAACTACACTCCGCCGAATCGAGGTGATTATACTTTCGGAACATGGACGCCTTGGTGGGGACGATACGACTACGGCGACTACGGACGCGGCGGCTACGGCGGCGGTTCATCACAATCGTTCAAGGGTGTGACCGATGCGAGCGGCAAACATTTGCTCAAGATCGATTTTGAAACGGTGAAGCCGCCGCGGCCTTACACCGTTTCGGCATCAGCTTCGGTACAGGACGTAAACCGGCAGACATGGTCGGCTTCGACATCGCTGCTCGTACATCCGTCGGATCTCTACATCGGCGTGAAGACGGAGCGAACATTCGTGCAGAAAGGTGAGAATATCAAGCTCGACGCGATCGTTTCAGACCTCGACGGCAAACTCGTCGCCGGGCGCGACGCCGAGATCAAAGCCGTACTAAAGGATTGGGTGTTCGAAAAGGGTGCCTGGACGGACAAGGTCATTGACGAACAAACATGTTCGATCAAATCGGCCGAGACGCCGCAGAAATGCAGCTTTGTCGCAAAGGCGGGCGGTCGATACACGATCACAGCGACCGTTATGGACGACAAAGAGCGGTTTAATGAAACCGAAATGACCGTTTGGGTTCCGGGCGGCAAAACGCCTCCGAAACGGAATGTTGAGCAGGAAGTTGCCCAGATCATTCCGAGCAAGAAGGACTTTGCGCCGGGCGATGTGGCTGAATTGCTCGTTATCTCGCCGTTCACACCGGCTGAGGGCGTGTTGACGCTTCGGCGTGACGGTCTGGTAAAGACCGAGAGGTTCACGATGAAAGATTCGTCTATCACGCTCAAGATTCCGCTCGAAGAGAAATATTTGCCTAATATTACGGCACAAGTCGATCTCGTCGGAGCGTCAGCCCGAACCGACGATAAGGGCGAGATCGATCCGAAGCTCGCGAAACGGCCCTCATTTGCCGCTGGAAATATCAACCTCTCGATCTCTACCGAGTCGCGCAAACTATTTGTAACGGCTGATGCCGCAGACAAGACGCTTGCTCCGGGCGGTTCGACAAAGGTAAACGTCGCTGTCAAAGATAATCGAGGCGAACCTGTCGCGAACAGCGAAGTTGCGTTGGTGATAGTTGATGAAAGCGTTCTGGCGTTAACACGATATACGATCGGCGATCCGATGAATGTGTTCTACACGTCACGGGGAGTCGGTACGACGGACTATCACCTAAGAAAGGACATTTTACTCGCGAATCCGGACGACATCAAAAAGCCGCCTCCGCAACCAGAATCTATAATGGCGGACGGAATGGCCGAAGGCGGCCCCCGACCGATCAGCGGGGGTATGTTGGCTGCAAAACCAGCAGCTTCGGCGATGAAGAAAGGCGAAAGAGCCCGAAATGAGATGGACGACAAGATGGTCGCGGCCGACGAAGAAAATGCCCAATCACCTGACACGCCGATCAATCTGCGGCAGAATTTCAACGCTCTCGCATTGTTCTCACCGACGGTTAAGACGGATTCAAATGGCCGTGCGGTGATCGATATCAAGCTCCCGGACAATCTGACGCGTTATCGCATAACTGCGATCTCGGTCGATGCGGGCAAGCGATTTGGAAAATCCGAATCGAATATTACAGCAAAACAGCCGCTGATGGTCCGACCATCGGCACCGAGGTTTATGAATTTCGGTGACAAGATCGATC
>CAZVDM010000039.1:2903-23902 GCA_964625555.1 uncultured Chloracidobacterium sp. | reverse complement strand
CGTGAAACCCACAGAAAGATAATGTCGCGGCCGGTGACGAGGACGTCTGTGGGGAGGAAGGTCTCTAAGTCAGAACCGCCTGCGTGAGCGGGCGGCTCGGAGCTTGAATTTAAATCAACGTTCACGCCCCCCGCTAACGCAGGGGGTTCTGACCCAGTCCATCCAAATGTCGAGAACGCCCACAGACCGCTTGAGAACCATGTGTCGAGTACGTCACTGTCCTGCGTCAATTCCCTGCCACCCGACTTTTCTTTCGCTTCGTCGGCAGTGCGAGCGACATAAACATTCCCGTCTTCGTCATACCACGCCGGGATCTGATGTCCCCACCAGAGTTGTCGCGAGATGGTCCAGTCTTTTAGGTTTTCGAGCCAATTTGTATAAACCTTTGCGTGCGGAACCTCCGGCGAAAAGTGTGGGATATTCTCTCGTGCCAATTCCAAGCCCATATCGCGCAACTCGTCCATTTTTACGAACCACTGCTCGCTCAAGATCGGCTCGACGATAGTCTTGCAGCGTTCGCATACCGGCAGAGTGATCTCGTAATCGTCAACCTTTTCGAGCAGGCCTAGAGCGTCGAAATCAGCTATTACTTTTTCGCGAGCGGCAAATCTGTCAAGCCCAGCGAAATCCGAACCGGCAGCCTCATTCATCGTGCCGTCGAGATTCATTACGAGTAGTTGTTCGAGATCATGCCGCTGGCCGAGTTGGTAATCGTTCGGATCATGCGCCGGCGTGATCTTCACCGCACCGGTCCCGAACTCAGCATCGACATATTCGTCCGCAACGATCGGGATCTCGCGGTTCGTCAGCGGAAGTTGGATAGTCTTTCCGATCAAGTGTTTATAACGCTCGTCCGAAGGATTTACCGCGACAGCCGTATCGCCGAGCATTGTCTCCGGCCGCGTCGTAGCGACTGTGACGAAGCTTGGAGTCCCGCCTTCCGGCGGCTCTTCGGCGGGCGAAGAGGCCCGCTGAAGCGGGGACTCCAAACTGACCGGATATTTCAGGTAATACAGCTTACCGTCTTTTCGAACCTCATCTTTCACCTCAAGATCGGACAGCACCGTTTTGTCTTTCGGGCACCAGTTTACGATCCGCAGGCCGCGGTAGATCCAGCCTTGCTCAAAGAGCGTGCAGAAGACGTTGCGGACGGCGAGCGACAGGCTTTCGTCCATTGTAAAACGGTGACGCGACCAGTCAACAGATGCTCCCTCGCGGCACATTTGTTCGGTGATGGTGTTGCCGTATTGCTCTTTCCATGTCCAACAGCGGCGGATGAATTCCTCGCGGCCGATATCGAGGGGCGATTTGTGCTCTTCCTTTTTTAACTGCTCGACGACCTTTCTCTGGACGCTAATTCCCGCGTGATCGGTTCCCGGCAGCCAGAGCGTGCGATAGCCCTGCATCCGTTTCCAGCGCGTCAGGGCGTCCATGATCGTATGCTGAAGTGCGTGGCCCATGTGCAGGCTGCCCGTGACGTTCGGCGGCGGAATGACGATCGAGTATTTCGGAGCGTCCGGGTTCTGATTGATCTCAGGAGCAAAAAAACCGCTCTCTTCCCAGCGTTTGTAATGATCTTCTTCGGCCGATTTAGGGTCGTAAGCCTTTGCGAGTTCCATAATAATCAGTTGTCGGTTGTCGGTGGTCAGTTGTCGGACCAGCGGATCACAGTGCTGACTCGGAAGCACTGACTACTGACAACTGACTACTGACTACTTTTTGGTTTCGTGGTCGAGAGCTTCGCGAATGAGGCTTTCAGTTATCCGCGGAACTGCTTCGAGGGCGACCTCGCGGATGACCTTGTCAGAAAGCCGGTCGATCACGCGTTGGGCGATCATTTCGATCATTTCAGGCGAGATGGCCTCGGATTTTCGCTCGATCGGTGCAGCCGGCTCGTGCTCTTCGGTTTCAACTGCGGCGGATTCGATCTCAATTCGGTCCGATATCTCGGCTTGATCGGATTCGGCAAATTCCAGGCGGAGCAAATTCGTATTTGGTCGCGTCTCGGTGTTAGGTTCAACCGCACCATCCGGATCGTCAGACCAGTTGTATTTGGCCATCGTATCGTCGATCGTGACCGGCGAAGTGAATGGGTCGGACGACAACTCCGATGCAGAAGCGACAAGGACCGGTTCAAATTCGATCGTGTCGCGGTAATGCAGATCGTCTCTCGGTTCGTCGGGCCGACTGGTTTCGATCATCTCGTCGTCCATGCCGGCATCACCAAGGTCGACCGGAGCAGTAAACGGATCTGCGGCTATCGGAGTTTCTAACGGTGCGGCATCGACCGGTTCGTCGATCTCCGTTCGTTCGTTGATGTGCGCAGAGATCTCATCGTCCATTCCTTCGTAGCCGAGGTCAGCCACGGTCAGGTGTTCGGGAAATATCTCTACTCTTTCGTCAAGCACATCCGAAATAGATTTCGGCTCAGCGGGTTCTTCGTCATCTTCGATCCTGATCAGCTCGATTTCGGCGGACGTATCATTCGCCTGGATCTCAAGGGTGTCGGCAAAGCTGCTCTTATAAAGACTCTCGATATCCTCAGTTTCCGGACCATGCTCCAGGTCAAATGCATTCGTGTCGAGAAGGTCGGTCACCTTTTCGACGAGTTCGCGTATCGATTGAAATGGCTTTGTAAAGTAGAAATTGGCCCCAACGCGCGACGCTTCGCCCGGATCGAACGGCTCGAACGAACCCGTCAGCAGGATAACGGGAATATGACGTGTCGAATCGTCTTCCTTGATGATCTCACAGATCTTATAGCCCCCGACACCGGGCATATTGACGTCTGCAATGACCAGATCAGGCTGGTCGGCGACAAACGCGGCCATCGCCGCTTCGCTGTCGGCGACAGAATGGACGTCTATGCCTTCGTCGGCAAAGGTAAGTTCGACGACCTTTCGGATCGTCACCGAATCGTCGGCCAAGAGAATTTTTGGTCTGTACGGGGACATCTGGGGCTCCTGATAATAAATGCGATTCTACCACGAACAGACAGCTTATCAGAACGCCAACGGGGTTTCACTTGGCAGCGGCAAGCTCGGCCGCCAAGCGGATCGCGGCGGTCATACTGGCCGATTCAGCGATACCTTTTCCCGCGATATCATAGGCGGTTCCGTGATCGACCGAGGTTCGGATCAGCGGCAGACCAAGCGTGACGTTGACGGCGGCGTTGAAAGCAAGCGATTTGACCGGGATCGTTGCCTGGTCGTGGTAAAGGGCAACAACCGCATCAAATTCGCCCTTCGAGCATCTCAAAAAGATCGTGTCCGGCGAATACGGGCCGCTGACATCGATCCCGAGCGAACGGCAGTCGTCGATCGCCGGAATTATCTCGTTGGCCTCTTCGCGGCCGAACATACCGCCTTCGGACGCGTGCGGATTTAGTCCGGCCACCGCGATCTTAACGTTTCGGCCTAATAATTTGCTAAGTTCACGCGACGAGAACCTGATCAGATCGGCCAGTTTGTCTTTACGAACAAGTTCGATCGCGTCACGCAATGACAGGTGCGTCGAAAGCAAGACAACACGCAAGCCGCCGCCGAAAAAGCTCATCGCAAACTGCTCGGTATCAGTGAGGGACGCAAGAAACTCGGTGTGACCCTGGAAGTCATAACCGCCAAGCTGGATCGCCTTTTTACTTATCGGTGCCGTCGCAATGGCATCGATCTCGCCATTCCTCCAAAGTTCGACAGCCTTTACAATATTCTCGGCAGCGGCACGTCCGGTTTCAGCAGCATCCACACCGATCGGCGTTTCGGCAGGAAGGTTTTGGAGGTCGCAAACATCCGT
Organism: uncultured Chloracidobacterium sp.; assembly: GCA_964625555.1. Classification (GTDB taxonomy): domain Bacteria; phylum Acidobacteriota; class Blastocatellia; order Pyrinomonadales; family Pyrinomonadaceae; genus OLB17. The sequence continues at coordinate 20,110 of CAZVDM010000039.1, read as the reverse complement.
CAGAACGCCCGGATCGATACCAAGTGAAACGGCGACCCGTTCCAGATGAACGCGGTCGCCGATCACTTTGCAATTACAAATTTCTTTTAACGAACCGTCAGCGAGAGCCTTTACCACAACCTCAGGGCCGATACCGGCCGCATCTCCCATCGTTATTCCAATTGTTGGTAGAATCTCAGCCATGCGTTCAACCACCCGCTAACGGGAGTGGTTCGGACTTAGTCCGCCTGTCGCCGCATGAATGTCGGAACATCGATATTCTCGTCAGCCGAAACATCAGGCGGCGGAAAGCCTGTCCTGATCGTGCCGACAGCCACTGCCTCCGCGGTTCGCGGTTTTGGTATGGCGGCAGAGATCGCCGAATCAAACCCGGTCGCAATGACCGTGATCTTGATCTTGTCTCCCATATCGTCTTTGATAACGCTGCCCCAGATAATGTCTGCATTCTCGTCGGCTTCGCCTTCGATCATTCCGATCGCATCTTCGACCTCGCCGAGGACCATATTCGGGCCGCCGGTGACGTTGATCAGAGCCGCTTTTGCACCCTTGATCGAGTTTTCTTCGAGCAGTTTATAGTCGAGAGCGGCGCGCATCGCTTTTGATGCTGCATCTTCGCCTTCGCCCGATCCGACACCCATAAGGGCGACGCCTTTGCCGCGCATAACCGTCGTTACGTCAGCAAAATCGAGATTGATGATCCCAGGTGTGATGATCAGATCGGTGATGCCCTGCACCGCAAGCAGCAACACCTCATCGGCCCGACGGAACGCATCGAGAATCGTTATCTTCTCCTCGACTTCGCGAAGTTTTGAATTCGGGATCGTGATCAGTGTATCAACGCAGCCGCGAAGCTCGGCCAATCCCTTTTCGGCCTGTGCCATTCGCTTTTTCCCCTCGACGGCAAATGGCTTGGTCACAACAGCGACGGTGAGTGCGCCCAGTTCGATAGCGAGCGACGCAACGACCGGTGCCGCTCCGGTCCCGGTTCCGCCGCCAAGTCCCGCGGTAACGAAAACCATATCCGAACCTTCGAGAACGTCGAGCAGTTTTTCGTGATCTTCGAGAGCTGCCGCTCGGCCGATCTCAGGATTTGAACCGGCGCCGAGTCCACGAGTTGATTTACTGCCGAGTTGGATCTTGATCGGTGCCTTTGACGCCTCGAGCGCCTGCAGGTCGGTATTTGCGACGATGAACTCGACGCCTTTGATGCCGGCATCGATCATGCGGTTGACGGCATTGCTGCCGCCGCCGCCAACGCCAATGACCTTTATCCGAGCTCCCGTTATCGGCGGCTCGTCAATGAATATTTTAAGAGGGGAATTGCTCATTTGCGGTGTTTCCATTACTGTCAATTTTCGCCCAACGCGGGACGCACTTTCCTAGACTAATACTCTCTTTCGGGATTTGTCCAACGACAACAAGATATTGTGCTTACGGCGGAACAGCATACAACGGTTTGGGTAAAAAATCCAGCCGAGATGTTAACTTTATCTAAATTTATTTCGAAATCCCTCGAACCAATCTGCCATCTTGCGGGCCGGTGAACGGCTCCCCAAATCGAGGCCGCGGAGCTGCGCCCTCATCGACGTCAACGCGAGCCCTGAAGCGACTGCCCAGGCAGGTGTCTGTGCCTCGTCTGAGAGCCCGCCGAAGTATTCCGGTTCGATAAAACCAAGCCTCGTAGGCGCATCGAAAATCTGCTCGGCGATCTCGCAAATTCCTCGTGCCATCGATCCCCCGCCGGTTAAGATCACTCCGCTTGAGATCTGTGCCTTTGAGGAGACAGCTTCGCGCGCGACATGCTGAAGCAGTTCGACTGCACGCGGCTGCATAATATCGCAGAGGATCTCCTTTGATAGACCACGGGTCTCGCTGCGCCCAACGGGCATGATCTCTATCATCTCTTCCCTCTCGTCGTCGCTCAGCAAGAACGAAGCGACACAGCCAAAATCATGCTTGATCTTGTTCGCCTGAGGGATCGAAACGCGAAGCCCAACGGCGAGGTCCTTTGTAAAATGCGTGCTTCCGAACGGAAACACCGACATATGCTGTACCGCGCCGCGGCTAAATATGATCAGGCTCGTGATCTCAGCACCCATATTGACGACAGCACAGCCATATTCACGATCATCGTCAGTCAGTGTGCTTTCGGCGGCAGCGAGCGGTTCCAAAATCGTTTGTTCGACATCCAGGCCGGCACGCTTGACTGCTTTTACCAGATTTTGCCGCCCGGCGCTTGGACTGATAACAACGTGAACGCGTGCCTCGAGCCTTGAACCGCTCATTCCGATCGGTTCGGTGATGCCATCCTGTCCGTCGATGATGAATTCCTGCGGCAGACGATCGACGATCTCCCAGCCGGGCTGCAATGGCATCGCGCTTGCAGAATCGATCGCCCGGTCGATGTCATCATCCGCGATCTCTTTGTCAGGGCCGGCAACGGCGACGACACCGCTTTTGTTTTCGCCGCGAAAATGTTCGCCTGACAGATTCACCGTTGCCGAATCGACCTCGAGTCCGCTTACACGCTCGGCCTCGCCGACGGCTTTGCGGATCGCCTCGGCAACGGCTTCAGTCGAGGTAACGACACCGCGCCTGAGACCTTTTGAGTCGGCTTCGCCGATCCCAACGATGTTCATTTTCCCGTCGTCGGCCGGCTCGCCTATGACGCACCTGATCTTGCTCGTTCCAATGTCTAAACCGACCGCGTGAATTTCGTTACTCATCTTTTTCCTGCTAATAACCAAAATCGAGCACCGGAGAAACGCCAACTGCATTCACCGATCTGACCCGCTCGCCTTTCCCTGCTACCGCTTCTACCGCCGACTTAAGGCTCGTACCGAGTCTATCTTTCGCGAGAATTACCGCGATCGTCCGGCCAGAATCTTCGATAGACGCGCTTGGGTCCTTGAGATCTTTCAGATCGACCTCTCTCACCCGATCCGAGATGCCGTAATCTTTCCATTCATCTAGCATCTTCTTATAAAGCCTGAGCCGAGCCAGATTGTCAGTCATTGCCTTTTCGGTTTTGCTTTCGTCCCATCCACGCATAGCAAACGGGAAAGCCGGTTCGGGCTTCGAAACAACAACGAGTACATTTCCTTCCGCGTCTACGAGCGAATCGCCTCCGCTCAATCTCACGATCGCTGCGGGAATCCGTTCCGTAATATTCACGCGAATTCCGACCGGCAAGACCATCGACACCGCTGCTGCCTTGACGAAAGGCAGCTTCTCAAGCTTTTCTCTGATCTCGCCGAGATCGGCCCGCCAGACACCTGTCTTTTCAGTGTTTGCCGTGACTATCCGTTTAACATCATCGACGTTTACTCGATCATTGCCGCGAACGTCGACCCTGCGAACATTGAAGAACTCAGACGCGATCGCTGTTCGGTAGCCCATGACGCCAAAAAAGCCGATTCCGGCGATCAAAATTGCGCCGATCAACAGCGGCAAGATAAATCGCGAATAATCCGTGCTCGTGCCGCGGCGGCGAGATGATCTCACCGTCGCCGAGCGTTTCTTCGCCGACGTCGCCCTTGTCCTTCTGACTGTGCTTTTCTTAGCCTTTGCCATATTAGTGATGAACGCTGATCAATTATTCCTGAGCATTTCGACGATCTCATCTGAGAGACGCGTGACCGTTCCGGCACCAAGTGTGATCACCAGATCGCCCGGATGAAGATCGGCACAAACCTTCTCTGCCGCGCTATCAATATCTCCTATAAAAGTCGCGTTCTTATGTCCGAATTTCTTGATATTTTCGGTCAGTATCTCGGCTGTGATCCCTTCGATCGGTTTTTCGCTCGCCGCATAAATATCGAGGACGTAAAGGACGTCGGCATTATTAAAGGCCAAGGCAAATTCTTCCATCAACTCTTGTGTTCTGGTATATCTGTGAGGTTGGAATACGACAACGGTGCGGCGTCCACCTGAACTATTTTTTGCCGCAGAAAGGGTTGCAAGAATCTCGGTCGGGTGGTGGGCATAATCATCGACGACGAGAATGTTATTGGCCTCGCCCTTGAATTGAAATCGCCGATTAGCGTTCTTAAATACCGCAAAAGCCTCTACTATCTTCTCAAACGGCACTTCCATTTCAAGCGCGACCGCAGTCGCCGCTAAGGCGTTGTAAACATTATGCTTGCCCGGCACCGGCAAATGAACGTCGCCGAGCACCTCGTCGCCTCGCCAGACCGAGAAAGTCGAGCCGAATCCGTCATCATACCGAATCTCATGGGCCGATACATCGGCCTGCGCCGTCATTCCGTACGTGACGCGGCGGCGCTTGATATTCGGGATCAAAAGCTGAACGTTTGGATCGTCGAGACACAGGATCGCAGCTCCGAAGAACGGCACCTTATTTACAAAATCAGTAAAGCACTGAACCACATCGTCCATGCCTTTGTAAGATTCCATGTGCTCTTTGTCGATATTGGTCACAACAGCAATGGTCGGGTAAAGCATCAGGAACGAGCGGTCGCTCTCGTCCGCTTCGGTGACAAACCAATCAGACGATCCGAGCCTCGCATTTGAACCTAATGTATCGACTACTCCGCCTACTACTGTCGTGGGATCAAAGCCGGCGTGTCCAAGTATCGTCGCCACCATCGACGTCGTAGACGTTTTTCCGTGGGTTCCCGAAACCGCCACGGCATATGGTTTTAGAACCATTAATTCAGCCAGCATTTCCGCCCGCGGAATGACCGGAATTCCCTTTTCTTTTGCGACAACAACCTCCGGGTTATCGTCCTTTACGGCCGACGAATAGACCACGACTTGTGCGTCTCCAACATTTTCGGCCGCGTGGCCTTCGCTGATCGTGATTCCGAATAGGGATTCGAGCCGATCCGTGTTCTTTGACTTTTTTGCATCCGAACCGGAGATACGGAAGCCGAGATTGCACAAAACCTCAGCAATTCCGCTCATACCAATGCCGCCGATGCCGATAAAGTGAATATTCTTCACATGACGAAACATTGTCTTCATTTGCGTTTCCTTATACTTTCGATCAGATCGACCGTTGCCGCGGCCGCATCGGGACGCGCCATCTTGCGTGCGGCTAAACCCATGGCCCTCAGAGCCTCTTTATCTGTCTCGAGGCATGCCAATTCGTTGGCCAACGCCTCTCCGGAAAGGTCTTTCTGTAAGATCATTCGAGCGGCGCCATTTCGGGCTAAAGCCTCTGCATTCTTACGCTGATGATCATCGGCAGCAGTCGGCAGCGGGATCATTATGGCCGCCTTTCCGGCGGCGGTCACCTCCGCGCACGTTGTCGCACCTGCCCGGCTGATGATCACATCGGCATCGGCAAACGCATCGACCATATTTGAGATATACGGCCGAATATCCGCATTCTCCCATTCGTTCTCGCTGTACGCCGCTTTGACCACTTCAAAATCGGCCTCTCCGGTCTGGTGTGCTATCCGCAGTTTCGCTCCATTCTCTCGCAACCGCGGCAATGCCTCGATCATGGCATTGTTTATCGCACGTGAACCCTGTGATCCGCCGAAAATCAAAACATGCATTTCATCGCTGGGTTCTCGATCGGAAACATCAAAGAACTCCCTGCGAACCGGATTTCCGGTAACGACGCCTTTTTTTCCGAAGAACGGCACCGCGTCCTCGAAGGTCAGCGCCGCTTTATCGACAAATGCCGCAAGTCTGCGGTTAGTAAACCCGGGCAAGGCGTTTGAATCCATCACAAGCGTCGGATATCGCATAAAATGCGCCGTGAGCAACACCGGGCCCGCGACATATCCCCCCGCACCCACGACGACGTCAGGCTTGAATTCCCGCAAGATTTTGATCGCCTCGACAAAACTTCGCGGAAGCACGAGCATCCCTTTTATCTTTCCCATCACGCCCACATTCTTTAGGCCTGCGCTATGGATCAACGCAAGCTGAAAGCCATTATCCGGGACTATTTTCGTTTCCAAACCGCGAGCCGTGCCAACGAACAATACCTCGGACTCGGCATTACGGCGGAGAATTTCCTTCGCGATCGCGATCCCTGGGTAAATATGGCCGCCGGTTCCGCCGGCTGCGATCAGTACTTTCATGCCGTCCTTGTCCGTCGCCTGTAGTTTCCAACTTTTGCCGGTTCGCTAGTGATCGCGGTGCCCGAATAGCGGGAAATGCTGAGCAATATGCCGACGCCTATCAACGTTACCAAAACCGAAGATCCGCCATACGATATAAACGGAAGAGGAATACCCTTCGCGGGAAGGATCGAAATAACTACGCTTATATTAAACAGAGCTTGGGCGATAATTCCGGTTATCAATCCAATTCCCAATAGCGTTCCAAATCTATCCGGAGCTGTCAGAGCCGCTTTCGTTCCACGCCAAAGTAGAAGGCCAAATGCAGCAACGATCGCCAGCGTTCCGACAAGTCCTAATTCCTCTCCAACAACCGAAAATATGAAATCGGAGTAAGGATACGGAAGGTAAAATAACTTCTGTGTGCCTTTTGCAAATCCTTCCCCAAATATGCCTCCCGATCCGATGGCGTACAAAGATTGCACGACCTGATAGGCTTCATCGTCGGAATATTTATAAGGATCCAGGAACGCCATTATTCGAGCGACGCGCCATGGGGCAAAGAAAATAGCACCGGCACCGATCACAACCAAACCGGCGGCGACCGTCGCAATATGCATTAACCTTGCACCGGCCGCAAAATAGACAGCAGAGAAGATAGCGCAAAGTACGATAGTTGTCCCGAGGTCTTTCTCAAGCATGACAAGCCCTGCAAGTAATGCAAAACCAGCTAAACAAGGCAGAACAGTTCCTTTTAGATCAGTAACAGAATCTTCGTTCTTTGTTAAAAACCATGCCAGAAACATCGGCAATCCTATTTTGGCCAATTCCGAAGGCTGAAAAGAGAAACCGCCGAATCTGATCCAGCGCTGAGCACCATTGATAGGCGAGAAGAAGAAAACCGAAAGCAAAGCGATGGATGTGACGGCTAGAATTCCGTATATCACCCACTTATTTTCAAATGCGTGATAATCAATACGGCTGACGACCAGCATCGCGACTATTCCGATACCGACAAAAATGATCTGCTTAACAAAATAAGTGTACTGGCTTGCTTCGCCCGATTCCTTCATCGCCATCATCGCCGACGCGCTGTAAACCATCAACGCGCCAAACAATGCGAGACCCGCAGCGATCACGAACATGAACCAATCTGTACGCCTTTCTTCCTTCATCTAACCAAAAGGTCGCTGCCTCGCTTCAATTCCGTTCGCCATCCGCAGAACAGAAGCCTTAAAAACCGTGCCTCGTTCCTCGAAACTCTTAAACATGTCAAAGCTGGCACACGCGGGTGCCAGCAGTACCGAATCACCAGCGACGGCCTTAGTACTTGCCGCCGAAACTGCATCGTCGAGTGTGGCCGCTCTAACACATTCAGTGGTTCCGCGTAATTGCTGCTCGATATTATCGGCATCTTCGCCGATCACGACAATTGCTCGTACGCTCGATTCAATCAGAGGAATGAGCGGCGAATAAGGTGCGTTCTTTCCTTTACCGCCCATGATAAGTATAGTCTTCCCGTCGCTTTCCGCGAGTGCTTCGACGGCTTTGATAGATGCATCGACGGATGTGGCTTTTGAATCGTTGTAGTATTTAACACCTTCGATCTCAGCGACGAATTCGATGCGATGCTCGACACCTTTGAAATTGGCGACAGACTTTCTTATCGATGCGACCGGAACTCCAACCGCCATCGCAGCAGCAAACGCAGCAAGCACATTTTCAACATTGTGCAGCCCGCGAAGAAAGATCTCGTCGCGCGTTGTTAAGATCGTTTCCACGCCATCAATTACCGAGATAAGGGCTCTTCCGCGGAGAAACAAACCATTCTCCGGCTCGGTCTTAGTACTAAATTTGCGGACCCGTGCGTTAAGTCCGCTGCTCCACTCGTCAGTTATCGGATCGTCTGCATTAAGTACCGCGACATCCGCGTCGGTCTGATTCTTAAAAATGCGATGTTTCGCGGCTGCGTAATCTAAAAACGACTCGTAGCGGTCGAGATGATTCGGCGTAACATTCAGGCACATCGCGACATCAGGTTTTAGATCGACAATAGTTTCGAGCTGAAAACTCGAGAGTTCGATCACCGTCCACGTATCGTCTTCGGAGGTCGTCGTGAGTTCTAACAACGGCGTGCCGATATTTCCGCCGACCTGTGTCTTGATCCCGGCGTCCTTTAATATCTCGCCGACAAGCGTGGTAGTGGTCGTTTTGCCGTTAGAGCCAGTGATCGCGACGATCTTTCCTTTCAAAAACCTCGAAGCAAGCTCAACCTCGCCGATAACTTCGCCATCCTTCCTATCAACATATCTTGCGGGAATCGAATTTGTCGGCACGCCCGGCGAGATCACCACCAGATCTACTTGATCTAATAACCACGACGGCAATTCGCCTCCGATGAGCCCGACATTGTGTGATTCCTTTAGGCATTTTGCTGCTTCGGACCAATTTTCAACTTCCTTTTTGTCGTGAAGAGCAACTGTCGCCCCGCGTTCCGCCAAAAAGCGTGCAGCGGAAATCCCGGACTTCCCTGCCCCCAAAACCAATGCTTTTCGGCCATTTATCAACATCATTTAAGAGCTTCGCAAAACTAATATCTTCTTTCTCGAGCCACAAGAACCATTCATTACCGAAAATAGAACATCTAGAGAGACTACTTAGTCATCTATTCGCTTTTTTTGAGGCATTCAAAGTCACGCATAAATGATCTCGGAACGCGCAAAATTCACAACCGAGCGTAAGTTATTCAAAAATCACTATAGTTCGTTCAACAATTAGCCCACATCATTCACAGATCTCTCAAAACAACTTCTTAGTGATGGAAAAAACTATCTCAGCTTCAACGTCGATAAACTCAGCAGCGCAAACAATACGGCGATAATTACAAAGCGAAAAACGATCTTCGGCTCTTTCCAGCCGGACATTTGAAAATGATGATGAAGCGGCGCTTGGCGAAATATTCGTTTGCCAACGCCTGAAGTTCGTTTCGTAAACTTAAAGAACGAAACCTGGATCATTACCGACAGTGCTTCGAGAATGAAAACGCCGCCGATGAACGGCAGCAGGAACTCCTGCTTTGTCAAGATCGCCACCGTACCAAGGGCACCACCGATCGCAAGCGACCCTACGTCCCCCATGAACACCTCAGCCGGCGGTGAGTTGTACCATAAGAAACCCAAACTTGCCCCGACCATCGCACCACAAAAAACAGTCAATTCTGCCGCTGCCGGATTGTGCGTGATATCGAGCCTCTCGGCCCAGCGGGCATCACTCGCAACATAGGTGAGAGCCGTTAATGCCGACATTGCGATAAACGTGACACTGGAAGCAAGGCCATCGAGTCCGTCGGTCAAGTTAACCGCATTAGAGGATCCTAGAAGGACAAAAATAATGAAGAACAGATAAACGGCCGGCCCAATATAGCTGATGCTGATAGCCGGGTTTGTTTCTGCGGTCGCTTTCAGGAACGGGATACTAAGGTTCCAGGCGTAATTTGTCAGAAAATAGAGCACGCTCCAAATTCCGAGTGCGGTAACGAGTTGGCCGATCAGCTTTTGGATTCCCGTAAGTCCGAGGCTGCGTTTCTTGACGATCTTGATATAGTCGTCGGCAAAACCGATTGCCGCAAACATAGTTGTCGCGATCAATGCCAGCCAGAGATACAGGCTGTCTAGCCTCGCCCATAGCAGTGAGGCAATGATCACCGATCCAATTATCAGGACACCGCCCATCGTCGGAGTTCCCTTCTTTGCTTGGTGCTCAGCCGACAACTCTTCGCGGATCTCCTGCCCCACTTTAAGTTCCTGCAGCTTTTTGATGACCCACTTACCGAGAAAAAGCGAAATAAGCAGCGACGAGATCGTTGCCATTCCTGTTCGAAATGTTACGTATTGGAAGACGTTAAGACCTTTTACGAAATACGATTCACTCGTACCGGCGTTTTCCCGAAAGATCAGCTGATATAGAAGGTAATAAAGCATTGGCCGTTTGCGGATACACGCCGAAATGTCACTGTGTCGCCGCTTTCCCCTCCAATTCGTATTTTTCCAGCAACTTCTCGATCACTTTTTCCGTCCGCACACCGCGCGAACCTTTTACAAGGACCACATCACCACTCTTAACTTCGGCAGCAAGCATTTCGCCGGCCATTTCAGAATCATCGGCAAACCTTGTGTCGCTAAGTCCTGCGTCGGCCGCCCCCGAAGCAAGGTCACGACCGAAACCTCGAACGCCGATGAGTATATCAGCACCGAGCTTCGCAATCGAAGCGCCAGAGTTTCGGTGAATTTCTGCGGCATTTTTGCCCAGTTCAAGCATCTCGCCGGCAACTACGATCTTTCGTTGACCCGCAGCGGCACCGCCAATCAAAGTCTCGACCATCGATAGCAAAGCATCGGGATTCGAATTGTATGAATCGTTGACGACCGTAAAACCGGGGGCGAACCGCAAGATCTCCCCACGCTGCGGCGGAGCCGAAACCGAGCCGAGAGCTGCCGCGATCTCATGTGCCGACATTCCAAAATTGTGACCAACAGACGCAGCCGCCAGTGCATTGAGAATATTGTGTTTACCGTTAAGCGGGAAATCTACACTCGCCGATCCGGAAGGTGTCCGCAAAATAAAACTCGTCGCACCGAATCCGCTGAAATCGATCTCAGATGCAGAAACATCTGCTGTTTTCTCAATCCCGAACGTCATGACCGAACCTCTTGATCTCGAAGCCATCGCTGCCACACGCTCATCATCGGCGTTCAACACCGCGACGCCGCCGTCCTTCATACCCTCAACCAGCTCTGCCTTCGCGGCGGCAACGCCGTCGATCGACCCGAGATGTTCAACGTGTACCGGCAAAACGTTGAGTTCGACCGCAACATCCGGAGGCGTGATGCGGCACAGCCGGGCGATCTCATTTAGCGGGGTCGACATTCCCATTTCGAGAACGGCAATATCGTAAGACGGGTCCTTGGCGAGATTCAGAACCGTCAACGGATGTCCGAGTCCATTATTATAATTCTTGATATTTCGGAGCACCTTGCGGCCTGACGCTTCGAGAACATGGGCCGTGAGTTCTTTGGCGGTCGTTTTTCCAGCACTGCCTGTAATGGCAACGACCTGTTGATCCCATTCGAGATAGACGCCGTGAGCCAGCTTCTGGAGTGCCGATATTGCGTCTTCAACATAGATCAGTCGGTCTTCATATTGCTTGAGCTCTGCTTTGTGTTCGGCGAATCGATCGCGGCGAACGACCGCGACGATCGCACCTGTGGCGAGGGATGCGGCCGCGTATTTTGTCGAATCGTCAAAATCGCCGTTGAATCCATTCGCCGCGTATTCCGGCTGTGAAAGGGCGAAAAACACGTCACCCGCCTTGATCTCGCGTGAATCTATCACAAAATTTGTGACGTCACGGTCGGACAAAGCGGGGTCGAGTAACGGCGCGTCGCCGTTCATATATTTAAGTGCAGTTTCGAGTTTCAAGTTTCCGCCAGTTCCGTCGATGCTTTGTATCTCGTCCTTTCGGCTGTCGTATTGCCGGGGATCTTCTTGCCGTTGCCCTGTTTCTTTTCGGGCTCTTTCTTTGTTTCCTTGGTCTTCTTTAACGGCACGATCATTTTGTTTGTCGTTGCCGAAGTCTTTCTGTCATCAGGATCCGATTTTCCCGACTTCGAATCCTTGTCTGCGGCAATCGACTTGCCGGCCTCAGGAATGTCCTGAGCCATCTGGACTTCCTTTACAGGAGAACCGTCGGGCTGAATCCCGAGTTCAGGCAATATCTGCTCGGCTATGTTTTTGAAAATCGGAGCCGCAACTCCGCCGCCGTCACGGGCTCCGCCTTTTGGTTCATCGATAATTACCGCGATAACCACTTCAGGGTTATCGGCCGGAGCCATACCGATGAACGACGAGATATATTTACTCGAGTCGATCGACTTTGTGACCGAATTGAACTTCCACGCGGTTCCCGTTTTTCCTGCCGATGTATAACCATTTAACTGGGCGCGTTTTCCCGTCCCCGTAAGCACGACCTGACGCAGCATCGTGCGGAGATTGCGTGCCGTTTCGACCGACACAACCCTTGTATTTTCGGAACTGTTCGAAGAGGCAGGTTTTTCCTCCGGCTTGCGAATTTCCTTGAGTATACGCGGCTTAACCTTGATCCCGTCATTTGCTATCGTCGCAAAAGCCGTTGCCATTTGCAACGCCGTCACACCAATTTCATAGCCGATCGACATCGACGCCAGCGAATCACCATTCCACTTTTCGGGAGACCGTACGATGCCTTGCGTTTCCGCCGGCAGTTCAACGCCCGTCTTATTACCAAAGCCCATTTTTTGGAGCATTAAGTAGAAATCTTCCTTACCTACACGCAATCCCGTCTTGATCGCACACACATTGCTCGAATGTGCCAACGCCTGCGAATAGCTGACCGAGCCTACGTGATGCGAATCGGTGAACTTATGATCGGCGACAGTGATCGTTCCATTACCGGCGTCGATCTGATCGTCCGGCAAAAAGAGACTTTTCTCGAGCCCCGAGCCGTATGTTACGAGTTTCATGACCGAGCCTGGCGAATAGACGCTCTGGATCGCGTGATTTGAAATGTTCCCTTGAACGGCGTCCTTGTAAAGATTCGGATCGAACGTCGGATAATTTGCCATCGCGATGATCTCGCCGGTCTTCGGCAGAATAGCGATCGCGATGCCCGATTTGGCGTTCGACGCCTTTACACCGTTTTCGAGTGCTTGCTCGACCTTGAATTGAAACGAGGTCCCGATCGTCAACGCAATATCACCGGGTCGTTCCCTTTCATAGATCGTCTCGTCATAAATGCGTCCGAGCCTGTCGCGCTCCTGCATTTTCTTTATGATCGCACCGTGAAGAACATCGTCCTGCGACTGTTCGACGCCGGCCATGCCGACGTCTTCGGCATTGCTAAAGCCAATTATCTGCGCGGCCAAGGGTCCGTATGGATAGCTGCGGGTTTGGTCTTCGACCCAATGCAGGCCGTCAAACTGCGGCAGATCCGCCTTTCTGACTCCATCTGCGGCGAGGGCCTTGTTCAGTTTTTGAACCGTCTCTTCGTCTACCTTTTTTAATAGCGGCACAAATCGCTTTTTCGCAGCCTTTGATTCGTTAAGCTGTTTTGCCAATTGAACGGCATCGAGTTTGAGTGTCTTCGCGATGGCTTTCGCCATCTTGTCTGCATCTGCGATCTCCGTCGCATCGGCATACAGCGTTTTCACCTTGATACTCATTGCGAGAGCCCGATTATCACGATCATAGATCGTACCGCGAAGCATTTTGCTCTTTTTGATATCCTGCCGCTGATCGACAGCTTTTTCCTTGAGCCATTCGTGCTGAGTGACTTGCAGATGTACGAGCCTAACACTGATGCCCAAGATCCAGATCGTAAAGAACCCAACGATCAGCATGAACCGCGTGAATGCGACCTGAGCGGAGTTTGCGCGATTTTTCTTTTTTGTTCGAGTAGCCATTGGACGTTAAGTAATGGTCGGTCCGGTAATCTGAGGTTCAACAGAACGCACTTTGATCATTCAGCCTGATCACGGCGTGCCTCGCGTTCGGGCCTAGGAGGCTTCGGCGCGACCATCCTCACCGAGGCGGTCAGCATTGTGTACGAAGCGGCCGGCTTATCAGTGGGTCTAGCCGAAGCAACGGCGGCCGGTACTTCGCGGTCCTTTGCCGGTAGGACGGGTTTCGCTGTCTGAACGACGGCCATTTCCGGTTGGTCAATGTTCAGCTTCTTGGCGGCGCGCTTGATCTCATTCGGCGAGAGTGCGACCTCGCGAGCCAACAATAACCGCCGCTTTTCGGTTTCGAGCTCATCGATCTGTTTCCGCAGACTCGAATTCCTGATGCTGTAATCCCACGATGAAAAATGCTGGCGGGCAGCCAGAAATGTTCCTGATACTACGATCAGCGAACAAAGGCTCATTAGGACGTAGAGTTTCCAGCGGCTGGTTTCGGTCTTTGGGGCAGCCTTTTTGGCAGGGCGGGTGATTCGGGATCGTTGCGGTTTCACTGACATTTCTTACTTCCTCCGGGGGCTGCTAACAATTCAACTTCAAGTCCGAGCCTTCTTATGGCCCGCAATTTAGCACTTCGAGAACGTGGATTCTCTTGCTGTTCGTTGTCGGTCGGGATGACCGGCTTTCGTGTCAAGATCTCAACCGTTTTCGCCGCTCCGCAGACGCATTGTGGAATACGTGGCGGGCATATGCATTTGCCGGCGAGCCGCTGGAATGCATGTTTGACGATCCGGTCCTCCAACGAGTGAAAGGTTATCACCGCGAGAACGCCGCCGGTTTTCAATACTTTCATCGAGTCGAATAAGAACTGCTCGATTATTTCAAGTTCGCCGTTAACCGCGATCCGAAGGGCCTGAAACGTTCGCGTCGCCGGATGTATCTTGTCGTTCTTGCCCCGTTTTACCGTTCGTTCGAGAAGTTCGGCTAGCTGACGCGTCGTCTCGATCGGTTTTCCGCTTCTTCTCTTTTCAACTATCCTGCGGGCGATCTTTCGCGACTGCCGCTCCTCACCATACTGATAGATGATGTTCGCGAGATCAGTTTCGTCGATCCTCGCTATCAATTCGGATGCAGTTTCGATTCCCACTTCCGGGTTCATCCGCATATCGAGCGGGGCGTCGAATCGGAAGCTAAATCCGCGGCTCTCATCATCAAGCTGCATTGACGAAACGCCCAGATCGGCGATGATGCCGTCGATGCTCTCGTTTTCAACCACGCTCGCTATCTCAGAGAAGTTTGCGTGAACACTTCTGAATCTTGGCCCAAACCGTTCGAGCCTCTTCTCGGCCATCGCGATGGCTTTGCGGTCCTGATCGATGCCGATCACTATTGCCGAATCTGATGAAGCAAGCATCGCTTCCGAATGACCGCCGAGCCCCAAGGTGGCGTCGACGAATTTGCCGCCGTTTTCGGTTTCGAGCAGTGCCAGAACCTCGTCGAGCAGGACCGAGCGATGCGTAAAGTCAGCTTCATTACTCTGCATCTTCAAAGAGCAAACCGCTTGCGTGCTGCCGATTAAACCGTGTCATGTTCTTGCGGCGTCAATTTATCTTGTGTGTGTACTGGTTTTTTGCGATCGCCGCGATCCATTTGCGCCCGTCACGCCCTGGAACTTGCTGCGGCTCTCACGTCGAATCTGGTCGTTTCGAATCAATGAGTTTCGTTTAAACTCTTAAACACTTATGCGCGCTTGTCTGGTTTTGTCGAAGTTCATTTATTCGTTTGATCAAATGCTAATAGGCATAATACGCGGTTTTTGAAATGCGTGTCAAGGGTTTTTGCGCTTTTTTATTTTAAGCGCAAGAATAAGATTCTTCGCGCTTTAGTCTGCCGTGCAGATTCCCGGTTTTTGGCTTTTTGGGATGTGTGTAATAGGATTGGTAAGTTCGTAAGACTTTAATGGATCCTGCATTTCTTCAGCTTCTGATCTTTGGAATTTTGGCCGCTGCCGCCAATATTTTTGGCGGGCTGATACTTTTCCCTTCGCGGGTTCACACCAGCTTCAAACATCTCCTAAAATATCTCCTCGCAGTTGGTGCGGGATTTATGCTGGCGGTAACCATCGTAGAAATATTGCCGCGCGTGGTCGAACTCTGGCACCGGGACGGCCAGGATATAGGCGAGAACCTGTTTGTGCCGATGATGCTGCTGCTCGGCGGATATCTGTTGACGCAATTTGTTGAACATACGATCGCTCCGCATTTCCATCTCGGCGAAGAAATGCACTGCGACGACCACGAACATGAGCACGAGATCATCTCGACTTCATCCGCATATACCGCGGTCGGCGGCCTGCTCGTCCACACCTTTTTTGACGGCGTGACGATCGCGGCTGCGTCGCAGGTTGATATCAAGGTCGGGTTTCTCGTATTCATCGCCGTTTTCCTACACAAATTCCCCGAGGGATTCACTATCGGCTCGATGGTCATGGCCGCCGGAAAAGGCCGCCGCCAGGTAATGATCGCGACATCGCTGATGGGACTGACGACACTTTTGGGCGTGCTCATCTATTATTTTGTCGGAGCTAACCTCGGTGTCACCGTCGCATACGCACTGCCGATCGCGGCCGGAGTAACGCTCTACGTCGCCGCGAGCGACCTCATCCCCGAGGTAAATCATCACGGCGGAAACAGCCCGTGGGTTTCCCTGTCAGTCTTTGCGGGCGTCGCCCTGTTCTTTGGAACCCATTTCCTCCTGCATTCGATCGTCGGCTAGTTTATGCTCCCCTCCTTGGAACGGTTGCGGTGCTATGCGGTTGTCTGGCATGTTTTCTATGCCGGAACGAGGGGTGGCAGCCGCTTCGGCTGGCGGGGTGGTTCGTTCGGCAGAATTTGAATTCAAGAATCCAAGTCGCGGGACCTTCAACAGAACGAACCACCCCGCCCGCAAAGCCGGGCACCCCTCCTTCCCCAAGGAGGGGAGCTTTAACTGAATCAAAGTGGCCCACAAAGTGGCCCACAAAGTGGCCCACTTTTCTAAAAATGGGACACTTAAACCATTGTGAACACGCGACTTGTACGAATTGGCCCACTTTTACCGAATTTGATGCACAAAATGGGACACCTTGCGTCCCTGGAAATCCCGGTGCGGCGCGATCCGCTTCGAAAGCCGCGGGACAGCGAGATCGGACTGAATCGTGTAAGTGCTTGCTGTACAACATATTACAAAGATATTCCAAAGTTCTTGTCCCGATCTGTCCCGCTCGTGCCCCGCAGCATCGCGGGACATATAGGCCGTGTATTTTCAACATTTACAGTGCCATATTGGCCCTGTCCCGCTGATTTTCAAAAAAACGCAAGATCTTGTCTTACAGGCAGCGTTTCAGTTATGCAATAGTGTATCACAACGCAGATATGCATTCAATAGGTTTTTTGGGAACGGATCGCGTCTTCGAACCGCAAGGAATGGATCTAGCCACGAATACCACGAAAAGACACGAATAGGAACTCTTCTAATATTCGCGTCCTGTTCGTGTAATTCGTGGCTATCCGCCGGGGGTGGCCAGGTACGTCATTCATATTCCGATAATCTCCACATTCACCCGCTTCGTCAAGGGAACTAACCACGAACAAACACAAAAAGGACACGAACAAGAATTTCCCCTATTCGTGTCCTTTTT
>CAZVDM010000039.1:0-2803 GCA_964625555.1 uncultured Chloracidobacterium sp. | reverse complement strand
ACGAACAAACACAAAAAGGACACGAACAAGAATTTCCCCTATTCGTGTCCTTTTTGTGTAATTCGTGGTTAAAAATTCTTTCGCGCCTCGTGGACGAAGGACCAGACTGCACCACCACCAACAACCAACGCGGCCACTAACTTCAAACTTGTCGGACGGCCGTGGAAGAATGCAATACGTTTTGAAGATCGAAGGTCAGCCCCGAGTTTACGAATATACAAGGCTTGAACCAATCCTGCTGTGCCGCGAAGACCATTCAGCGTGCGGGATTGATCAACAGGATTCGTCCAATGTGACTCGGTCCACTGCCGTACCACACACGGCGCAGTCTGCTCGGCGTACCTGCGGAACCTGGCATGAATAACCAGCCCAACCGTCGTAAAAAAATGCCCGGCCGCTTAGGGTGGGACCATTACCAGAAAGTATAGAGATAGCTTCCGATGCCGCAACAGAACCAGCGATGCCAGCCGCAGACCCAATAATTGGCACTGGACCACCATGTGACTGCGGAAGATCTTCGAAGAAGCACTCAAAGCACGCCGAACGCCCGGGTTCGACAGTGGTCACATATGCATAGTTGTACTGTGCGCTCGCATGCACGTAGGTCATTCGAAATTCGAAAGCACATTGATTGAAGTCCTTTCGAGCTTGGGCTCCATCGCCGCCTTCGAATACGAGATCGAACCCACTGAGCAAATCCACAAAATTGTGTGGGCCAACTCGATCAAAAACAGGCTCAATATGAATGTCAGGGTTAAGTCCACGTAGACGATTTGCTGCTGCATCGACCTTGCGTTTCCCGATGTCAAGGACATCATAAAGAATCTGTCGGTTCAGGTTGCTCAGCTCAACTACGTCAAAGTCAACGATGCGGATATGACCGACGCCTGCGGCTGCAAGATAGAAAAGCAGGGGGCTTTTGACGCCGCCTGCTCCGACAACCGCAACTCGACTGCTAGCTAGTCGATCCTGGCCGCTTTCACCCAGATTCGGTACCGCAGTTTGTCTGCTATAACGACCAGTGTCCATGATATTAGCCATCACAAGGAAGCATGACGATTATTACAATGTCAATGTCGCCATCACCGTCGCCGTCGATTACGACGATCACGATTACCCCACGTGCATTTTTCCGGCGCGCGAGTGCAAGCTTTGAATCAAGGTTTCGCGGTGGATTTCCGTTTAACAGTATTTTTGTTGATGAACGGGGAGTACCATCAAACCGAATTATTTGATCGGCGATCAGGGGATTCTGCTCGGCGAGCTCCTTGAGAATCGTGCGAGGAGTGATGTTCTCTGTCTGTGAAAGACGGACGCTTATTTCGCGTGGCAAGACCTTGCCGCAACTATCCTCGATGTCAGCGACCCTTCCCATCAAACGCACCTTGATTTCTGGACCAATTACCGTTTCTTCATTCTTAGCCATGTTCTATCTCCTTACCTAAATGGTGGCTTTAACTGGCAACTAATAGACACCAACGCGCAATATGTGACAAACAAAAAATTGACCAGTGTTGAGCCATGTCGCACGCAGAGTGCCAACCTCATAGCGAACGGAAACATTCCGCTCGAAAATCCCAATTCGTTGTTCTATTCCGAATTAGAGACTATCCTAATCTCAAGTTCGTACTAAAAGCAAGAAAATTCTTTCGACCTTTTAATAAATTACAAATTAACGCGAGTCTGTCTCAACCCAATGCAGATGAGTTAGGTTAACGGTTTGAATAAGCTAGGGATTTCAATCGGGAGAATGGCCGTTGAAACAAAGTAAGTAAACTGATCGCGGCGCCGACGAACAGATCTTCGCGCCTCGTGGACCAAGAACCAGGCCGCATCACCACCAACAACCAACGCGGCCACTAACTTCAAACTTGCCAGACGGCCGTGGAAGATTGCAATACGTTTGGAGAATCGCGAGTCAGACCGCGAGCTTCAAGAATTGAAAAATATATGTCAATGTACGAAAATTGTGCATACGCAGTGGAGTCGCCGATCAAATGTTCCAGAAGATAAGAGATAAAATGCGCGATTTGATCCGCACGCTCGACTACGTGATGACGATTCACGGGGAAGAGGAGATGGAGAACGACGGCCTCTCGATCCTTGATATCGAAAGCGCAATTCTGACCGGCGAGATCACCGAGCATCAACGCGATGTGCACACGGCGGAATCAAAATATCTCGTCACCGGAAAAACTCTTGATGACATCGAGGTCACTGTTGTGGCAAAATTAGGACCGACGGGCAAATTGGTGATTATCACTGTCTACAAAGAAGAAGATGAGTACGAAAACTGAAGCAACAATTTGCGATAATTGCGGCAAGGCAGGTGCGAGGATCATTCACGTCAGCCGAAGTTATGGTGAGGGCACCGGGCTTTTGGTTATTGAGAATGTCCCCGTGGTTTCGTGTCCGCATTGCGGCGAAAGCTATCTGACCGCTGCTACACTCCGCGAGATCGACAATATCAAACGCAACCGCGCAACCGCCGCCTCAAAACGCCCCGTCCCCGTCGCGGCCTTTATTTAATAACCACGAATTAAACACAAAAAGACACGAACAAGAATTTCTCCTATTCGTGCCATTTCGTGTCATTTCGCCGCTAAACTCTTACGCCGCCGCCAAAACCATCCGAACGCCGAAGCGGCGTCCGTCCGGACAAGAGTGTCCGTACTCCGCCCGGCCGCATCACCACCAACAACCAACGCGGCCACTAACTTCAAACTTGTCGGACAGTCGTGGAAGAATGCAATACGGATTGAGAATCGCAGGCAGACGCCGCATTTCGGACGAATAGTAATTT
>CAZVDM010000038.1:0-24712 GCA_964625555.1 uncultured Chloracidobacterium sp. | reverse complement strand
CCGAACAAGAAGCGATCGAAGAAACCGAACGCATGCTCGGTGTTTATGCGACGTTTGCCGAAGAATGGATCGCGTTGCCGGTTCTAAAAGGCCTCAAATCGCCCAACGAACGCTTTGCCGGTGCCATCGAAACTTACTGTATCGAGGCGATGATGCAGGACGGTAAGGCTCTGCAATCCGGAACTTCGCACTTTCTCGGTCAGAATTTTGCCAGAGCTTTCGATGTAAAATTCGTCAACAAGGAAAATGAACAGGAATATGCCTGGGCGACCAGCTGGGGCGTTTCGACAAGATTGATGGGCGCTTTGATCATGGCTCATTCCGACGATCTAGGCCTCGTTCTGCCGCCGAAACTCGCTCCGATCCAGGTAGTGATCATTCCGATATACCGCAACCCCGAGGATCTGGCAACAGTTTCGGCCGCCGTCGATCCGATCGTTGCCGAACTGAAAGCCGCCGGAATCTCGGTCAAGTACGACGATAGCGATAATCAGCGTTCGGGCTGGAAATTTGCCGAGTATGAACTCAAAGGTGTTCCGGTCCGCCTCGCACTCGGCATGCGCGACCTCGACGCAGGCACTATCGAAGTCGCTCGACGCGACACGCTCACGAAAGAGTCTCGACCGATCGAGGGGATCACTGATCACATCAGATCGCTTCTGGATGAGATTCAGACAAATATATTTGCAAAGGCGCTCGCATTCCGAGAGGAAAATACACATAGCGTTGATACGTGGGATGAATTCAAGGTTCAGATCGAGAAAGGGGGCTTTCTTCTTGCCCATTGGGACGGCACCGCTGAGACCGAAGAGGCTATTAAACAGGAAACCAAGGCGACGATCCGATGCATTCCGCTCGACGCCGTAGAAGAATCCGGGAAATGCATTTTCTCCGGTGCGCTATCGAACAGACGAGTAGTTTTCGCCCGTGCATACTAGTAGACGTTATACAGTTACTAGTATTTTACGGGAGGAAATTATGAACAACTTACTTAGAGGCGGGCTGGCCGGTGCAGCTGCATGGAAACTCGGCGGCGGTTTGATCTCAACGATCATCATCTTTCTACTGGTGTTCTGGCTGCTTGGTAAATTCTAAACTGCCGAATGGCGATGATGATCATTCGGTAAGCCCCAATCTTTTTAATCTTAAAGTATCGGCGAGAGCGTTAAAGCTGTCGCCGGTTTTTTTGAATAGTGCGACACGATTTTTAAGAGCGTTGGTGTTATTCGGGTTCAAAATAAGCGCGGTGTTTAATGACGACAAAGCTTCGTCTGTCTTTCCGGTTTGCGTGTACGCTACTCCGAGGCCATCATAAGCCTCACTGCTTTTCGGGTTGATCTTTATCGCCTGTTTCAGATCTGCTATGGCCTCGTCGAATTTCTTATTCGCAATGGATGCCAAACCACGGTTCGCATACGCAGAGGAATTGTTCGGGTCGAGGGAGATCGCCTTGTCAAAATCCGCCTTAGCCGGTTCGGCTTGATTGTTCCTTAGATATGCAGAACCGCGAAGGTCGTAAAACAGATCGTTCGAAGGAAAGAGTTTGATCGCATCGCCATATATGGCGATCTCTTTTGCTACCTCACCCTGCGCCGAATACAGGTTCGCCATCGCCGAATAGGCAAAAACAGCGTCCTCAGGCGGCGTTATCTCGATCGCGCGTTTACAATCCGTCGCAGCGAGTTCAAATTTCTTGGTCGCAGTATGCAATTTACATCGTTCGACGAAACTGCGTGCGTAGTTTCCGTCAACCGAAACCGCTTTGTCGAGATCGGCGAGCGATTCTTCAAATTTTCGCATTAGTCGATATTGGCGACCTCGCGCTAGGAAGTTTCGGGCATTCTTATCGTCGAGGGCTATCGCCTGCATCAACGGCGGCATAGCCTGGTCCAAATTGCCGTTGGCCTGATATGCTTCGCCAAAAAGCCGGTGGTTTTCAGCGACATTCGGTTCGAGCTTTGTGAGTCGTTCAAAATCGTCGATCGCTTTAACAAACTGTTTTTGTTCGTAGTAGATCGAACCTCTGAGCTTATAAGCTCTGATCTCTTTTGGCTCAATTTTCAACGCCATCGTACAGTCTTCGATCGCGGCATCCAGTTTTCTAGCCTTCTGGTAAGCCGCTGCCCGCCCGAGATAAGCATCCAACTCCCGCGGCTGCTGTTCGATCTTTTTGCCGTACTCTGCGATCAAACATTCGTAATTATCCGGCCCACAGGTCGACTCCGGCCGGGTACCGCCGCAACCCGACATAAGTGCCGAACCGAATGCAAAGAAAATAAAGAGTTTGGGAAGTACTTTCATAAGATCGTGACTCCAATTGTGTGATTCAATTGAGAATTCTAAAAAGCCGTACTTTTTCGTAAATGATAGCATAATGGTTGACGGCATCGACTTTTTGCGGTCAATGAGCGTCTAAGTTCTTGAATGCGAGAAGTTTCGCATGAATTGACCGATTTGAGTTATTATTCTCGTGCAAATGTGGCGTAGACACGGGTATTGGATGTTTATTAATTTGTCGGATGAGGAACTTGTCGAACTGGCGGTTTCGGAGAATTCCGAGGCGTTTGGTGAGATCGTGAGGCGTTGGGAGCGAAAGATTTTCGCTCTTTGCTTCGGTATGCTCGGCCGCGAGGACGACGCAGGCGATGCGGCTCAAGAGGCATTTATTGCAGCATATCGTAATCTCAAGAATTTTCGCGGCGAAGCAAAGGTTTCATCGTGGCTGCACCGGATAGCGGTGAACCAGTGTTTGACAATAAAGCGTCGACAGAAAACGCGGGCGGAGGATTTTCTTGATACGGATGATGGCGCGGACGAACGAACGTTTGTCGCTGCGGCGCATTATTCCCCGGCACGAGTGACTGAAAAGGGTGAGCGTTTGAAAATTGTAAGGCAAGCCGTCGGAGCATTGCCCGGTGATCTGCGGCAAGTGATCGTGATGAAGGAATTTGAGGAAATGACTTTTCAAGAGATCTCTGAAACGCTTGAATTGCCGCTCAGCACTGTCAAAAGCCGGTTATATAATGCTCTTAAGCAGTTAAGAATGAAATTGGAACGAACGCCTGTCGAGGTGGTCTAGTTATGAGAAGCGAAGATTCGGTAAATTTAATGTGCGAATTCAGTGAAGCGATCGTACCGTATCTATACGGCGAGGCTTCGGCACATGATTGCGAACGATTTGAATCACATATGTTGGGTTGTTCGGCGTGCACGGACGAATTTGCTGAGCTGTCGTTTTCGCGTTATTCGGTCTTCGAGTGGCAGAAAGAAGAGTTTGCATCGATGCCGACACCGGAGTTCGTTATTCCGTACGATGTAAAGAACGTGGAAGTCACAGGATTTTTGACCGGATTACGAGAGCTGATCGCATTTAATTGGGCGACTGCTGCCGGGGCGTTTGCCGTCATTGCGGTGGTCGCTGGGCTTGGATTTTTCGTCGTCAATTTTTCGGGTAATTCGGAATCTCAGTTGGCCGGAATTGATGAAACGAACAAAAATATCCCGGTTGTAAGGCCTGCTTCGTCGCCCTTGGATCCTGCAACAGAGCAAAAGGCCGAGGTCGTGTCGACCGCACCGCAAACTGATTCACGACACGGTGTTGTGCCTATACGAGCATCGGTGACAAATCACCGTCAAAAGCAGCGTTCGACCTCGAACAGCAATGCGTCGAGACTTGGCAACACCGAAGCGGTAAAGGTACCGCA
Organism: uncultured Chloracidobacterium sp.; assembly: GCA_964625555.1. Classification (GTDB taxonomy): domain Bacteria; phylum Acidobacteriota; class Blastocatellia; order Pyrinomonadales; family Pyrinomonadaceae; genus OLB17. Next base: position 21,008 of record CAZVDM010000038.1, on the reverse strand, counting down.
ACCGCAGGATCGCAGAACGCCATCGCTGACTGTCGGAGCTGACGAGGACGACAGATCTCTGCGTTTGACCGATCTCTTTGACAGCGTCGATACACGGCTTTAGGCCGGTTGAGGCATACTATGAATACGCTCAATTTTTACCGAATCATATTTTTAGCGGCTTTTTCGCTCGCTCTTGCGGCGATTGCTATCGGTCAGGATACCACCGACCCTAAAACTCAGGAAACTCCGCGTCCGGCCGCAAACCAAGGTGGCAACCAGCAGATGGACGTACGTCAGAATGTTCTGATGCAGCTTGGCCTTTCGCGCGATCAGGTGCAGCAGATCCGCCGACTCAATCAGGAACGAAAGCCGCTGATTGACGAGGCTCAGCGCCGATTTCGCGAGGCAAATGTCGCGCTTGACCTTGCTATCTATTCGGATCAGCCATCGGATTCGGATGTAGAAGCTCGGCTGAAAGATTTCCACCTCGCCCAGACCGAAGTCGCAAAGCTCAGATTCGCTAACGAATATGCCGTAAGGAAGATACTAACGCCCGAACAGCTTGTCCGATTCCGTGAGCTACGTCGGCGATTCGAGGAGATCCGCCGAGAGATGGAAACGCGACGCCCGTTGAACCGCAACGGAGATGTCGATCGGCCGGCACAAGACAATGGCCAACCGCTTCGGCGGTTCTTAAAGCAAAAACAGCAAAGGCCGAATTGACCCTTCGTTGTTCAAAAGGAAGTTATTCGAAGACCTGCAATATCTTTGCGGGTCTTTTCGGTTTATTTGATGTTTGACGACACTTCGTTATATTCTTGAGCGGAAAGTTCCGATTCCGTCAGCTCTCGATGAACCCAATAACTAAATTCCTATCAGAGCTCCAGGGGATGACACTTCTGCTGTGGCGCGCGGCCTACGGGTTACGAAAACAGCCGCGTTATTTTAGTGAAATAATTAAACAGTTGGATTCGATCGGCGTGGGCTCGCTTGGGATTGTGATCTTGACCGGCTTTTTCACCGGCGGCGTTCTGATCTTACAGGCATATCCGACGCTGCAATACTATGGTGCCCAGAGCAATGCAGGCCAGGGGGTGGCAACTTCCCTGATCCGCGAACTAGGTCCGGTTCTGACCGCTTTGATGGTCGCAGGCCGAGTCGGATCGGCGATTTCGGCCGAGCTAGGCTCTATGGTCGTTTCACAACAGATCGATGCGATGCGGGCGCTCGGCACCTCGCCGGTACGAAAGCTTGTCACGCCGCGGATCATAGCCCTTACGCTCGCTCTCCCGCTGTTGACGGTGGCTGCGGACATATTCGGACTATTCGGCGGCGGACTTGTCGCACAGTGGATCTATGGCCTTGATCATACGGTTTATATCGCTTCTGTTCGAATCGGTGTTTCCGTCAACGACCTCATCGGCGGCATCATCAAACCGCTTGCGTTCGGCCTTTTGATCGGCTTGGTATCGTGTTACAGGGGTCTGAATACCACCGGCGGAACCGTCGGCGTCGGCCGTTCAACAACGAGTGCGGTGGTGCTCTCATCGATTCTTGTGATCATCGCCGACTTCTTTTTGTCCAAGATCTTACAGACCTTTTTCAGCGGTACAATGTTCTAGTTATGTCATTCGACGACGACGCAATCGAAGGAAATGGATACGAATCATCCGCCGACGGCATGACCGGACGTGCGGCCGAAGACTCGCGTCTTATCCCGGCGATCGAGTTTTGCGCTGTCGATCTTGCGTTCGACGATCAAGTGATCCTGGACAAGGTCAGCTTCAAGGTCCGGCGCGGCGAGACGAAGATCGTGCTCGGGGGATCAGGCAGCGGCAAATCGACGATCATTAAACTGATCCTCGGGTTGTTAAAGCCGGACGCCGGCGAGATCCTGATCGACGGCGAGAATATTACTGATTTTGACGACCAGGAATTGATGCGGATCCGAAAGAAGATCGGCATGGTATTTCAGGAAGGGGCATTGTTCGATTCCCTTTCTGTTTACGACAACGTCGCATATCGATTGATCGAGGAAAATGTCGATCCAGACGAGATCGATCACGAAGTCAAAAGAATGCTGAGCTTTGTCGATCTCGACGACGCTATCGACAAAATGCCCGCCGAACTGTCAGGCGGCATGCGCCGCCGTGTTGGTATTGCTCGAGCGCTTGTTGGCAATCCGACGATCGTGCTGTTTGACGAGCCGACTGCGGGGCTCGATCCGCCGACTGCTCGCACGATTTGCGAACTTGCGATCAAGCTACGCGACCTTGAAGATGTTTCGTCTATTTTTGTCACGCACGAAATGAACAATCTCGATTATCTGACGTCGGAATATGCTAACCTAGACGAAAAAGGCGTTGTACATTACATCGAAGAAGGAAGTACACTTTGCCTGCTCAACACGGAAGTGATGATGCTCCGACAAGGAAATATCATTTTCAGCGGCAGGGACGAACAACTGAGAACTTGTGACGATCCGTATATTTATAGGTTTATTCGCGGAAAATAGGGACGATGCCAAAGAGCAATAAGAAATTAACATTCAGCGAACTCCGAGTAGGCATATTTATGCTTGCGGCACTTTTGGTCTTCGGTTTTCTCATCATCAACTCAAGCGGTGACTTTAATCCTTTCGAGAAGAAGATCCGCTTGAAAGTTCGATTTGACAGCGCGGACGGTCTAAGGAAAGGAGCCGAAGTTCAACTTGCCGGTGTTTCTATCGGCAAAGTCGAGGATGTAAAATTCCTCACCGCCGATGCTACGACCGGCGAACGTATCGAAGCGACTCTCGCAGTTGCACGCTCACTCGAAAACAAGCCGATGTCGGAGCTGATCCGTTCCGATTCGACCGCTCAATTGATCGCGACGTCCGTTCTCGCAAACGATAAGATCATCAATATTTCGCCGGGTTCGCCGAAGGGCACGCCGGTCGAAGACAACAGTGTATTGAGTTCCAGCGCCGCGATCTCAATGAATCAGTTGACCGCGACCGGAAACGATCTTTTGAAACAGATCAACAAACTTGCTATTCCCGCCAACGATATCCTAAATAAGGCGAATCAAGGCGACGGGACGCTGGGCCGGATCGTCAATGATGAATCGCTGTATAAGAACCTAGACGGGGCGGTTGCCGAAACGCGTGCGACCATGACCCGGCTCCAGACCACGATCGACAAGATCAATAGCGGCCAGGGCACCGCCGGGAAACTCATCAGTGACCCAAAGCTTTATGACAGCCTGAACAAAACAGTTGCCCAGCTCGAAGCGATCTCCACCGATATCAGAGCCGGAAAAGGTTCGGCCGGTAAATTTGTCAGCGACGACGCTCTATACACAGAGACGCGTGGGGCGATCGCCGATCTGAGAAAGGCCGTCACCCAATTTAGCGAGATCGCGTCTGATATCAAAATTGTGTCCGGAGACCTTAAGGACGGCAAGGGTTCCGCCGGAAAGCTACTTAAAGACGAAAAACTCTATGACGAGGCCCGCGACGCCCTCGCCAAATTCAATTCGACGGCCGCGAAACTCGACGCCATTCTTGCCGATGCCCGTGACGGCAAGGGCACTCTGGGGAAGATCTTGACCGACGAAACCCTCTACAACAGTATCAACACAACCGCGAATAACGTTGCGACATTCACCGGCGAAGGTACCAAACTGCTCGGCGATTTTCGTGCAAATCCAAAAAAATTCCTCCGTATCAAATTAGCGATCTTCTGATATTCGGATAATGTGCAAGAATATTCTTGATTTAATGCATACTATGCACTATACTCGGCATCAGAGCGTATAGTATGCATTTACACTGCATAAGCCGTTATGAATATGCACAAACGAGTCCGACACGAGATCTTACTTTCACTGATCAGAGCCGAGCCCATCGGCAGTCAAGCTATTCTGGCTTCCCGGTTAACGGATGCAGGCTTTAGCGTCACGCAGGCGAGCGTCTCGCGTGATCTCGATGAGCTAGGAGTGGTAAAGATCAACGGCCGATACACCTTCCCGCCAAAGGCGAATGTTCTGGCTGAATTTGGTCCGGTTAATTTTGATACGGCGGGCCCAAATTTGATAGTTGGGAAATGTGCTGCGGGGCTTGCCTCGGCTATTACAGTACGAATTGACTCGGAGAAATTCCCTGAAATTGTCGGTACGATCGCGGGCGACGACACGATCTTCATCGCGGTGAAAGATCTGATCAAACAAGAAGAATTATTGACGAAGCTGAAAGAAATGTTCGATCTGGGTGCTTAATGAAAGAAATAGAGATAGAGAAAATGGGCTCGTCGGTATCGCGGTTGCAGCTCGATCGGCACGTTTCCGTAATTGAGGGCTGTCCCACGCCCAAGGCCGGTGACCTTGTGGCCGTTCGTGCATTGTCCGAAAGTGTAACCTACGGAAATCTGGAATTGCCGACCGGTCGTTTAGCGAAGATCAATAGGGGCGATCTGATACTTGGCGTTCTAGGAAAGCGTCGAGCTCTCAAAGGGTTTGTCGGCGATGTACCGGATTCGGTTGCTGCCGGTGACAAGCTGCATCTGTTGAACATGGGCGGTGTGATCGGCTTATGCACGGGCCATCATTCCTCATTTTCGGATGCGATCGAGGTCGAGGTCGTTGGCATTGCAGTCAACTCCGATGGTCGAGTAATGAATATCGGCGACAATTCTATTGGGCCGTCGAATCAGCTTAACCCTTCCGCGCCGATAGTCGTGATCGCCGGGACCTGTATGAATTCCGGAAAAACAGTCGCGGCGACTGAGATAATTAAACAGGCGGCGAACGCAGGCCTACGTGTTGTTGCAGCAAAATTGTCAGGCATCGCATGCCTGCGCGACACGCTCCACATGCAGGACCATGGTGCAGTAGCGACGACTAGTTTCCTCGATTGTGGACTTCCCTCTACCGTGGATTATGGAAACCTCGCGCCGGTCGCAAAGGCGTTGCTTAATCATCTAAACACATTCGAGCCAGACCTGATCGTAGTTGAACTCGGCGACGGGATAGTAGGCGGCTACGCTGTCGATTCGGTTTTGCTGGATGTCGAGATAAAGGAAGCTATTTCGTCGTTCGTTTTTTGTGCGTCCGATTATGTCGGCGTGATCGGAGGCGTTGCTGTATTAAAAGAATTTGGGATCTCGGTAGATGTCGTGGCCGGTTCTGTTACGGATTCGCAAATGGGCGAAGATTTTGTCAGAGAGCATTTTGGGCTTGAAGCCGGAAATGCCCGGCGAAACGGTGTGAAATTGTTTGAAATGGTCCAAAACGCGAATAAGCTAACGGGGGTTTGCGCTTAATGGACGACAAGATTCGGATCGCGATCTTTGGAGGTTCGGGTTATGGCGGCAGTGAACTGCTGCGGATATTGCTGTTTCATCCAGATGCTGAGATCGCTTTGGTGACGGCCAATGAGCACGCGGGCAAGGCTGTGGCCGAGGTTCATCGCAACTTGAATGGCATTGCCGATCTGAGATTTGAAAAGGCGCCGGACGACCTGTCGACATTGACGGATATTGACGTCGCGTACTTCGCATTGCCGCATGGACAAGCGATGGACCAGATTCCGAAGTTGCCGAAACACGTCAAAGCAATTGACCTTTCGGGCGATTTTCGGTTAGACGACGCTGTTGTATTCGAACAGTTTTATAAGCAGAAACAGTCACAGCCGGAATTACAGGAACAATTTGTTTACGGGCTGACAGAGACAAACCGGGACGCGATCAGATCTGCGCAGTACATCGCAAATCCAGGTTGCTTCGCGACTGCGACGCTGTTGGCCCTAGCACCGATGGTTAAGAGCGGATTGCTGACCGGCAAGGTCATAGTTGACGCCAAGACCGGCTCTAGCGGCTCGGGAGCAAAGGCGGCAGCTAATACTCACCATCCCCAACGGATGAATTCCTTTTATGCCTACAAGCCGTTCATACATCAGCATGTTCCTGAGATCGCCCAGCATTTGCGGCACATTGGCGATTTCAATAGCGACCTTGTATTTATGACTCATAGTTTGCCGGTTTCACGCGGGATATTTGCCTCTTGCTATCTCGAAACGAGCGTCAATTTGACTAACGATGATCTGGTCAATCTTTTCAGCCATTTTTACGAAGGATCGCGTTTTATTCGAATGGTGGATGGATCGCCGGACATTAATTGGGTCAAAACGACGAATTTTTGCGACATCGCGGTTCACTCAAACGGTACGCAAGTAGTTGTTTTTTCTGCGATCGATAATCTCGTCAAAGGTGCTGCGGGACAAGCGGTGCAGAATATGAACTTGATGTTTGGATTAGATGAAGCAACGGGACTAATGCTGGTCGGCACAAATCCGTAACTTGAAGGAATGGATACAGATGGATAAGTTATTCGCAAAAAGCAGAATATCGCGAACCATCGTCCCGATCGAAATAGACAAATGAAATTCAACGAGATCAAACAACGGGAAGACCAGTTTCAAGTCGAGACCTACGCAAAGATGAACGTCGCCGTTGAACGAGGCTCCGGCTCTTGGGTTTGGACGAGCGACGGTGAGAAATATCTCGATCTGTACGGCGGACACGCGGTTTGTGCGACCGGGCATTCGCATCCACACGTTGTCAAAGCAATACAGGAACAGGCGGAGAAGGTCTTGTTCTATTCAAATCTGGTGTATTCGGAGATCCGGGCAAAGGCAGCGGCAAAGCTGGTTTCGTTGGCTCCCGATTCCCTCTCGAAGGCCTTCTTTTGCAACTCAGGTACCGAAGCCAATGAAAACGCCATGCGGATGGGACGAATGGCCACCGGGCGCGATAAAGTGATCACTTTCAATGGCGGGTTTCACGGCCGGACCGCAGATTCGATCTCGGCGACCTTTTTAGGAAAGTACCGGGAGATCGGAAAGCCAAATGTGCCGGGACATGTGTCGGCCACATTTGGGGACATTAAGAGCGTAACCGCTGTCGCTGACCGTGAGACGGCAGCAATAATGTTGGAGCCGATCCAATCAATGGCGGGCGTCCGAGAGGCACAACCGGCTTTTTTTCGAGAACTGCGAGAGATATGCGATGAACTCGGCATAATCCTGATATTCGATGAGGTCCAAACAGGCATCGGCCGCACCGGAAACTGGTTTTTCGCGGCAAGCGATGCGGCTGATGGCGTCGAACCTGAAATAATCACTCTTGCAAAATCGCTCGGAAGCGGTGTTCCCGTCGGTGCGTGCCTGGTTAGCGAAAAGGTCGCGAAGAATATCAAGGTAAACGATCTAGGTACTACATTCGGCGGCGGAATGCTGGCAATGGCGGCAGTTCTCGGTACGCTCGAGGCGATCGGGGACGGAGGCATGATCGCGAACATCAAATTGGTCGAGCAGCACCTTCGCGAAACGCTTGATGGCGTGCCGGGAATTGTCGCTGTCCACGGAAAGGGTGGCCTGATCGGTATAGAATTTGAAGAGGTAGTCGGGCCTATACATGCGAAATTACTGGCAAACAACATCATCACCGGAACTTCCAGCGACCCAAGGGTGCTCCGATTGCTTCCACCGCTCTGCGTGAGCGTCAGTGAAATCGATATGCTGGTCGAGGTACTTTCTCGATGACAAATTTCCTAAAAACCTCGGACTTTTCGCGTGACGAACTTGAACGATTTATCGCGTTGGCAATGACTCTGAAATTTGGAAAGTCCAACAATAAACCCCTCGACGGTAAATCGATCGCACTTGTCTTTTTTAACCCGAGCCTGCGAACCCGTGCATCGATGCAGGTCGGGATATATGAGCTTGGCGGCAATGCTGTAATTCTTGAGCCGGGGGGGACTTCCTGGACTCTTGAGCATCGCGAAGGCGTGGTAATGGACGGTAAAAAGACCGAGCACCTCGCCGAGTTTGTGCATGTACTTGAAAGGTATGTTTCGGCGATAGGTGTGCGCACCTTTGCGACGTTGGAGGACTGGGCGACCGAGCGGGCCGATCCGATATTAAACGCGTTCAAAAGATATGCGACGGTTCCGGTCATCAATCTCGAATCCGCGATGCATCATCCGTGTCAGTCGATGGCAGATATGATGACGATCCGCGAGACTCTCGGACCGGCGAAGAAGAAGGTCCTGTTAACGTGGGCCTGGCATCCGAAACCACTGCCGATGGCCGTACCGAATAGCTTTGCGCTGGCTTCTGCACAATTCGGCCACGATCTCCGGATCGCTCACCCAATAGGCTATGAATTGGACGACGAATTGGTCTCTGAGATCGAAGTGCAAGCGCTTGGAAATGGCGGAAGTGTTGAATTCACAAACGATATCGACGCAGCCTTTGATGATGCCGAAGTTGTTTATGCAAAAAGCTGGGGCGGAAAACAGTACTACGGCGATGCGAATGATGACATCCGCAATCGCTCTGCACATCGAGGCAAATGGATAGTTGATGAACCAAAAATGTCGCGGTCAAACAATGCGATATTTATGCACTGTCTGCCGGTTCGTCGAAATGTGATCGTAACGGACGGCGTGATCGATTCGCCGCGATCGGTTGTGGTCGACGAAGCGGAAAATCGGCTTCACATACAAAAGGCGATCATGTCGGAGTTGATAAAATGAACATTGAAACACTGGATCTGCTTCGCGAATCGCTGCCGTATATCCAAACATTTCAGGGCAAAACGTTCGTTGTTAAGTTTTCTGGGAAAGTGACAGAAGACAAAGACAACTTAGGTTCTTTGGCGGAAGAACTGGCGCTGCTGCATCAGGTCGGGATCCGTCTCTGCGTGATACACGGCGGCGGAAAGCAATTGACCGAATTGGCTCAAAAACTTGGGGTAGTGCAGACCGTAATTGGCGGCCGCCGAGTAACGGACGACGACACGCTGGACCTCGCAAAGATGATATTTCGCGGAAAGATAAACACAGAGATCTTAGCGCAATTTCGTCGAAGAGGGGTGTCGGCCGTTGGGCTGTCTGGCGTCGACGGAGGCGTCGTCAAGGCTGTAAAGCGGCCGCCGAAGGAGGTTGTGAATAAACAAACCGGCGAAACTGAAACGGTAGATTTTGGCCATGTAGGCGACGTAGTTGAGATCGATGCATCATTGATCAATACGTTGTTGGACAGTGGGTATCTACCTGTGATCTCGTCACTTGGTGCCGATGACGATGGGAAAATATTCAACATTAATGCCGACACCATTGCGTCAGAGATCGCAGCAAGTCTACATGCCGAGAAGCTCATTTTATTGACCGATGTTAACGGCATTTATCTAAACGAGGGCGATGAAAATACAAAACTCTCGCAGATAACGATCGATGATGCCCGGCATATGATCGAAGCGGGACGTGCGACCGGTGGAATGATCCCAAAGCTCGAGAGCCTTATAGCACTTTTGAGCCGCGGAGTGCGATCGGCACATATTATTAGCGGTACGACACGGAATGCTCTTTTGGCAGAAGTGTTTACGGACGAGGGAACGGGAACGATGATAACAGTAAAGTAAGAAAGGCATGTCTTCCGACATGCCTTTTCCAAAATGGTGCTCAGGGCGAGACTCGAACTCGCACGGATTACTCCACACGCCCCTCAAACGTGCGCGGCTACCAATTACGCCACCTGAGCAAATTTTCAAAAAACGAGATCAGTAACAAACTACTTTGTCGCAGGAGCTGCAGGTTCGGGGTTTACAGCCGGAGCAACGGCTGGTGAAGCATCTGATACGCTGCTCGGTGTTGCCGTGTTTGCAGGATCTGGCACGGCGGTATTAGTATTCGTTTCTGCCGGAGCGTCGGGGTTGCTGGATAATACCGATACATTGCCCGTCAACGCCGGCATCGAAAGCAGCAGTGCCGAGACCATGAACAATCCGGCAGCCGTGATCGTCACTTTTGAAAGGATCGTTGCCGTTCCGCGCGGTGCTAACGCCGAACTCGACACGTTGCTTGTGAACAATGCTCCGGCGTCGGTCTTACCAGGCTGCAACAAAACGGCGGCGATAAGCACGATGCACGAGAGAAAAAAGATTGTGTACAAAAAATATTCCAACTTCTTAAACCACCTATTTATAGTTCACGATCGCGGCAAAACTTTCCGCGTCCAGACTAGCTCCGCCTACGAGTGCTCCGTCGACATCCGGCTGAGACATCAGTGTCGCGATATTGTCCGGCTTGACCGACCCTCCGTAGAGGATCCTGACCGCATTTGCGACCTCCGCACCGTGTGAATTCGCAACTGTTGAGCGAATGTGACCGTGCATTTCTTGAGCCTGTTCAGGCGTGGCGGTTTTACCCGTACCAATTGCCCAGACAGGCTCGTAAGCGATAATAATACGTTCCATATCGGCAACTGTCAAACCTTCGAGGCTCGTATTCAATTGCCCTTTGACGATATTCTCAGCGTTTCCGGCTTCCCTCTCGGCGAACATTTCCCCGACACAGACGATTGCCGTCAAGCCGGCAACGAGTGTTGCCTTAGTCTTCTGATTAACCGACGCGTCCGTATCGCCGTAAAACTGTCGCCGTTCCGAATGCCCAATAATAACGTGCGAACAACCGACATCTTTGAGCATCGCCGGTGCGATCTCGCCCGTGTGGGCACCGAATTCGTTCTGCGTTGAGCAATTCTGGGCAGCCACGCGGATGTTTGAGCCTTCGAGACGATCGGCGACGGTTTTGAGAGCAGTAAATACAGGTGCAATGACAACTTCACAGTGATTGGAATTTGCGACGAGAGGTTTTAGGCCAAGCGCTGTATCGACGGCCTCGCCGAGCGTCTTGTACATTTTCCAGTTTCCGGCAATGACGGGCTTTCTCATAAAAGATAAGTTAACAAATCGGACAATGAAACGCGAAATCGTGGCGATTACATAACCTCGGTGCTATTCTCAGAGGTACAACAAGGGGAATGTCTTCATAATGCTAAGAAACTTTACGCGTCCGCGTCGCGTGGTCATAACAGGAATGGGATGTGTTACGCCCATAGGTATCGGACGCGAGACTTTTTGGCACGGCTTGCAAACCGGCGCCAGCGGGGTTCGCCGGATCGAAAGTTTTGACGTATCCGATTCCGCGGTCAAGATCGCTGCGGAAGTGCAGGATTTCGATGTTTCAGCGGTTTTGAGGACCAAGGATCTCAAGCACGTCCCGCGAACAGTACCTCTCGTTCTTGCCGCAGCTCATGAGGCTCTAACTGATGCAAAGATCGATACCGACGCTCTGACGCTCGACGAGCAACGCCGTATTGGTGTCGAGATCGGAACAGGCGGCGGCGGGTTGGCATTTGCTGAAAAGCATTACGAATACTGGTTTATCGGGCCAAAGACACACGCCAGCGTATATATCATTCCGGCTTCGACGCATGGCGGGCTATCGTCTGAGGTTTCGATGGCATTTGGGCTGAAGGGCCTGTCGCATGTCGTGTCGACCGGGTGTACAAGTTCGACAGATGCGATCTTTTATGCGGCTCATCACATCGCCCTCGGCCGGCAGGACACAATGATCGCCGGCGGCGTCGATGCTCCGCTTGCGCCTGGGATCTTGGCCGGATTTAACCTGATGACGGTACTGACTCGCGATTGGAATGACGAGCCTCATCGCGCTTCTCGGCCCTTTGCGGTTGGTCGTTCGGGCATTGTGGTTGGAGAAGGTTCTTACATTTACGTGCTCGAAGATCTCGATACCGCGTTGGACCGCGGTGCCCATATCTACGCTGAGATCACTGGTTACGGTGCGACTTGCGATGCCTATCATCGTGTACGGTTGGACGATTCAGGAATCGAGCCGGCACGTGCGATGACGATGGCCATTGACGATGCCGGAATCGAACCGGCACAGATCAACTATGTGAATCTTCACGGAACTTCAACGATCTTAAACGACAAGATCGAGACCGTAGCCGTGAAGATCGCACTTGGTGAACAGGCCTACAACACTCCAATGTCGGCGACTAAATCTCAACTCGGGCACCCGCAAGGTGCCAGCGGTGCGGCAGGTATCGGAGCAGCGTTGTGCGCGATGAACACGGGCGTGATACCGCCGACAATAAATCTTGATCAGGCTGATCCCGATTGCGATCTGGACTACGTTCCGAATAGCGCGAGAAATGCAACCGTAACGGCGGCGTTGTGTAATTGCATAGGATTCGGTTCAAAGAACAGCGCGCTAGTCTTACAGAAATACTCCGACTAACATGTTAGAACAATTTCAACAACGCAGCACCAAATTCGAACGATTGGATACCGGCGATTATACGGAAAAGGAATATGCTCGTTGGCAGCGTGAGATGACGTTCATTCACGCCATATTTGGCGAACAGCGGGCATTGAAGAGTACTTTGTTGCGAGACATTAAATTGGATGGTGCTACACATTATTCAGTTCTGGATGTCGGCGCCGGTTCTGGCGGGTTATTGCGGGAATTAGACAAATGGACTTTTCAAATCGACACACTCCTTGTCGGAGCCGAGCTTGATGGAATTTCAGCCAGATCGATCAACGACGGCAAGATTGCCGGGCTCCAATGCGACGCGTTGCAGCTGCCATTTGCTGATGGGAGCTTTGACTACGTAATCTGTTCGTTGTTCCTTCATCATCTCGATGACAAACCGGCGGTCCAATTACTGCAAGACATGGCACGTGTCGCGGCGAAATGTATCTATGTGATCGATCTAAACCGCCATCCGATAGCATATTACGCATACAAGTACCTGGGGTGGCCGTTTCTGCAGTCCTTCACGTTGGAGGACGGAGCCTTGTCGATATTGAGGAGCCGAACGCCGGACGAACTTTATGTGCTGGCAGCGAAGGCCGGACTTGAAAATGTAACCGTTGAGCATTCGCGTGCCAACCGGCTGATCCTGATGGGAAATTGACTATGGAGACCGGAATTCAGGATTCATATGATGTCGTAGTTGCGGGTGCTGGGCCAGCTGGTTCGAGTTTGGCGATTCGTCTCGCCACTTCCGGCCTAAGTGTCTTGCTCATAGAACAGAAAAGGTTTCCACGAGAGAAGCTCTGCGGCGAATTTATTTCGCCTGAGTGCATTACTCACTTTCAGGAATTGGGAATGTCAGAGGAGATCACCAATGCAGGAGCGATCCCATTGTTGGAAACCGTCTTCTATTCTCGAAGCGGGAAAGGAGTTTCGATCCGAAGCGAATGGTTTGGAACTACAGGCTCATATGCTCTCGGTTTGAGCCGTGGGGAGATGGATCGAATGTTGATGGAACGGGCAGGATCAGTCGGAGTTGACGTGAGGGACGAAACCGGCGTCAGTAGCCTACTGACGGAAAATGGGGGAGTGGTCGGGGTCAAGATCAAGAATAAATATGGTCGTTCTGCTGAAGTGTTTGCAAAGCTGACGGTCGACGCGACCGGCCGCACCAGAAGTTTGGCGAGGCGGTTTAAGACGCGAATTGACGCAACTGGTCCGGCGAAGCACGTCGCGTTCAAAACACATCTTCGCGGAGTGCGATTGGATGCGGGGGCGTGCGAGATCTACGTATACCGCGGCGGATATGGGGGATGCAACCTTGTTGAGGATGATCTGTACAATCTGTGCTTCATCGTATCTGCCGAGGACACGAAACGGTTAGCAAGCGTTGCGGAAGATGTGATGCGCGAAATTGTCTTTACAAATAAGCGAGCCCGGCTGGCGATGCAAGACGCTGTGGTCACGAAGCCGTGGCTCGCCGTTCCGATCTTGCGATTCGGGCGCGGCGAACTCGTGCCGGCCGACGGACTAATAGCCATCGGGGATGCAGCAGCGTTTATCGATCCGTTCACAGGAAGCGGGATATTGATTGCCCTTGAGAGTGCAAAGATCGCCGCCGCCGCAATAACGACCAGCGGTCATAAGGTATCGGATTTTAACGCGATCGCAGACTCGTATCGACAAAATTACGCAGCTGCATTCAATTCGCGGTTACGCCTTTGTTCCTGGTTGCGACACGCATCGTTTGTACCGATGCTCGCGGAATCAACCCTTTCGCTGCTCTCGATCAGTACCGCTGTCCGTAAACAGTTGGCCCGGGCCACACGAATGATCCCGAGCTTTCGCACTTGATCCGGCGAATTTTCTGTCTATCTATCATCTAATGCGGCAACACCTGGAAGCACGTCGCCCGCTAGGAACTCTAACGTTGCACCGCCGCCGGTGGATATGTGGCTGATCTTGTCGTTGAGGCCAGCCTGGTTAACGGCCGAAACTGAGTCGCCGCCGCCGACTATAGACGTTGCTCCGTTTTCGGTCGCTTTGGCCACGGCTTTCGCGATAGCGACAGTGCCCTCGTCGAATGGCTTTTCCTCAAACATACCCATCGGGCCGTTCCAGACTATCGTTTTCGCGCCATCGAGGGCGTGTTCGAAAATGGCGATCGTCTCGGTGCCAATATCGAGGCCGATCAATCCGGCATTTGTAAATGCGACCGGAATTGTCCTCGCTGAATGAAGAGGGTCGTAGCTGTCGACGACCTGATGATCGGTCGGAAGGATGAGTTCGACGCCCGCGTTTTTGGCCATTTGCTCGATCTCAAGTGCTTTTGGCATCATTTCGTCCTCACATAATGATTTGCCAATAGTAAAGCCTTGGGCCTTAAAGAACGTGTATGCCATCGCTCCGCCGATCAAGAGCTTGTCGACCCTGCGGTTGATGAGCGATTCGATGACAGGGATCTTGTCTGAGACCTTTGCACCGCCGAGAATAGCGACAAACGGGCGTTCCGGATCATGTAAGGCTTTACCAAGGAAATTCAGCTCCTTTTCCATCAGCAAACCCGCCACGCATTCAGCGACGAAATGGGTAATTCCTTCGGTCGACGCATGCGCACGATGCGCCGTGCCGAAAGCATCATTTACATAGACATCACAAAGCGCAGCTAATTGCTTGGCGAAACCTTCGTCGTTCTTTTCTTCCTGAGCATGGAGACGGAGATTTTCGAGCAGCAGTACGTCGCCGTCGTTCATGGCATCGACTTTCGCCGAAACTTCATCGCCGACACAATCTGCGGCAAAAACGATGTTCAAACCTTCCACACGAGCTAAATATTCAAAGACAGGCGTCAGGCTATATTTCGTTGCATTGTAAGGCAATCCCTTTTCTTCGGCCTTTTTCTTGTCCTTTAACGGACGGCCGAGATGCGAGGCAAGTATGACTTTCGCACCATGCTCGACGGCATAACGAATCGTGGGCAAAGCACCAAGAATACGCGTGTCGTCCGCGATCACGCCGTCTTTGACCGGCACGTTAAAATCAACACGAATAAATACACGTTTTCCGCTAAGGTCAACGTCCTTGATTGTCTTCTTATTCATCAACTTTTTTGGCTTAAGTTCGCAGCTATCATTTAAGTCCAACCTGAGACTTCGATATTACCCTGTCGTTCTTAAAGGCAAGGATAATAGCTTTATAGCTTTCACCTTCCCATTTATTTACCGTGAAGCGATTTCCATTTGCTGCACTACTACTAATTAGAAGTCCAGGACCACACAAGACTTCCTCGACCAGGCCGCGGGTCATCCCGACGGAAATTTTCTTAAATAGTGCCAACGTGAGAGAACACCTATCCGGGGCAGTAATTCTTGTGGTCGGAATAACGGGGGTTCCAGATGATGAATGAGATCCGAACGCAGCTGCGGGTTCATGAAGCGCCTGAGAGCCGATCAATGAGAAAACGATGAAGATCCATCGTAACCTGAAATATTTCATGCAATACCTCGCTTTCCTTTGTAAACCGGCCAACTACTTCAATCCAACTTGCGACCGCGTCATTACCTTGTCGTCACGGAATGAGAGAATGATCGATTTATAGTTTGCGCCTTCCCATTTGTTGACTGTAAACCGGACGCCGCCGCCGGTCGTGTTGCTGATCTCAGTTCCTTTCCCGCCGAGGATCCGTTCGACATCGGCGCGCGAAGTTCCTACATTGATCTGATTGTATTTGGCCATCGTGACATCATATTCACCGACTTTGGCGGGCGTGGGTTGGCTTACCGTTGGCGTCGAAAATGGCGAAGGCGATGTCGATGGAGTTTTCGAGTCATTCGAAAGTTCCCTTAGCTTCTGCGGGCATGTGCAGCCCAAAACAACAAAAACGAGGACGACGATGCCGAGATTTAGTGGATTTTTCATATTGATCTTTCAGGATACGCTACGAAACTACTTAGTTTACGATCTTCCAAACCTTCAAATAGGAAGCAGAATCCTTCTGCTTCAGGTCATGTTTGCCTTCGCCAAACTCCTCGCATCGATCACCCGGGGTCTCGTCCGGGCAGATCGTGACTCGATAGCCGCTTTTCACCTTGACCGACGACGCTGTGTCTTCTGAGATCTTACCAAGCTGCTTTCCTCCGGCTGTATAAACACCGACGTCAAAGCCCTGCATTTTGCCAGCCTGTCCGGTGTCTTCAAAGAGGATCACGGGCATCGATTCGTCCGCCGGGCTCTTGTCGCTTAGATCGAAAACCTCGATGAAGGAGATACTATCTGCAAATCGCAAATTGTGTCGTCCTTCCTCGTGAACCTCGCAATCGCCGGCACCGCGGCCCCATTTCCCTTCTTCGATGCAAAACCGGACCTTGTACCCCTTTGCAACGATCGCCGACATCGCCATGTCGTTATTTATCTTGCCAAACTCGTTTCGGTCCGCTCGATACATTCCTGGACCAAAGATCTGCGTTCGTCCCGACCAATTCGCACCTTCGAAAACCACAACGGGTGGAACGGAAGTGACGGTAACTTCGGCCCAAACGTTTATAAATGTGAAATTAACTGATTTGAGATTGTGAGTACCTTCAGAGTATTCTTCACATTTATCCGGGACGCCGGTTGCCGACTTTTCACAGAAACGCACCCGGAATCCGGCCGGAACCCGTACCGAGAACACCGGATCCTTTTGTGCGGCCGCCAACTGTTTCCCGCTCACAAGGTAAGCACCCGGCGGTATGTCCTGGCCGACGCCTGTCGCATTTGGACCTTGAAAAAGTGTCACCGATCCGGCTGATTTCGATTGTGCGGCCGTTGCTGTTGTAAGCACAGCAAATTGAACGAAGATAAACAAACAAAACGTCAATTTGCTGTTGATCTTTCCCACCTTTAATCAGTCTCCGTATGTTACATTCCTTTCCCAGCGACAAATCTGACAAGATCGCGAACGCGGCACGAATATCCCCATTCGTTGTCGTACCATGAAAGGATCTTGATGCAGGTGCCGTCGATGACCTTTGTATTCTCAGAATCGACGATCGACGAATGCGAGTTTCCTTTGAAATCGATAGACACGAGAGGCTCGTCACTGACGGCGAGGATTCCCTTCATCGGGCCGGCCGCGGCATCGCGGAGCATCTGGTTTACTTCCTCGGCGGAGGTCGAACGCTCCACGTTCATAACCACGTCAACGAGCGATACATTCGGCGTCGGGACGCGGACCGAGATTCCGTCAAATTTACCTTTCAGTTCGGGAATGACCAGTGCGACTGCCTTTGCGGCACCGGTCGAGGTCGGGATCATCGACAGCGCTGCAGCACGGGCACGACGAAGGTCCTTATGCGGCAAGTCGAGCAGCTGCTGGTCGTTGGTGTAGCTGTGTATCGTGTTCATCAGGGCATTTTTGATGCCGAATTTCTCGTGAATGACCTTTGCGACCGGAGCGAGGCAGTTGGTCGTACATGACGCATTCGAGACAATATGATGATTGGCGGCGTCATACATTGCTTCGTTCACACCGAGCACTATCGTGACGTCCTCGTTCTTTGCCGGTGCCGAGATGATCACCTTTTTTACATCACCGCGAAGATGTTTCTTAGCGTCTTCCGCATTGGTGAAACGCCCGGTCGATTCAATGACGATCTCGGCGCCGACCGATGCCCAGTCGATCGCAGCGGGGTCTTTCTCTGAAAAGACGCGGAACGAGTCGCCTTCGACCGTGATCTTGCCGTCAGCGGCACTAATATCATGATCGAGATTGCCCATCACCGAATCGTATTTGAGCAAATGTGCGAGCGTTTTCGTGTCCGTCAGATCGTTCACGCCGACCAGATCAATGTCCGAATCGCCAAGCCATGTCCGGACAACAGCGCGTCCGATACGTCCAAATCCGTTAATACCTACTTTGATTCCCATTATTGAAAAAGTTCCTCCGTAAAATAGCGTGTGTTAAAAGCTTGAAGATATCGCAATTACGTGCAAAATTCAAAGAACGACTTGTTTTACGCCGAACCGGGTCGGAATTTGGCTCCGATGAGATTGTTGAAACAATCATTATTGGCCTGCCGTACTACCCGTTTGAGTTTTTAAGCAATACACTAAATATTTGAGGGTTTTCCGGAGCGATCCAACAATGATTCTTTCCCGTTCAAAGACTATTATTTTCTCGTCCGTCTTAGCCGGTATTTTGGTCGCTGCGGTGCTGTCCGCTGCCGGTCAAGAGCCTCAGATAGCAAAGAATACTAACGATGTGGCAAAGGCTGTACCGGTCGTTTATGCTCCCGTTGTCGAACGCGAGTCCAATTCGGTAATGCCGAATTCGAATTTGGGCCGTGTTGGCGTTCAGCAATCACAGCCGCTTCCTTTGTCGGTCGGCGACGCTATTCGCAGGGCTTTGGCGAACAATAACACGATAGAGATCACCAGAACGGACGTACGCTTCTCCGAAACCTCAATACGGTCGCGACTCGGCATTTACGATCCGGTTTTTAGTTTGACGCCCAATTTCTCGCACAGCCAAACTACGGGAAACGCTGGTACAAACGACTTTCGTGTTGGATCGAGCCTTTCTCAGTTCGTGAAGCCGGGCGGCGGAAACTACCAGGTATTTTTCAACAACAACCGCACCGAGAATGCTTTCGCTCAGGCACAGGCCAGCTCGGGTTCGGTTACTAGCGGCGGAAACAGTGCGATCTTCACGTCGAGTACCGGCATCAGTTTCACTCAGCCGCTGGCCCGCAATTTCAATATCGACAGTAAACGTCAGGGCATTAAGATCGCGAAAAAGCAGCTGCAGCAATCGGATACGGATTTTCGCCTTCAGGCGACGAGCACGATCGCACAGGTTCAGCGGACGTATTGGGATCTCGTTTTCGCGCTTCGCGACCAGCAAAATCAGGTGGCGAACGTTAATCTCGCCAAAGAGAATCTTAGGCAGATCGAAGCCAAGATCGATGCGGGGGCCGCGGCACCACTTGCCCGAGCCGAGGTCGCGACTGAATTGGCGAACCGCGAAGGTGCTCTTTTGCTTTCGACCGAGCAAGTCACCGTTACTGAAAACGCTTTGAAACAGCTGATCATCAAGGACCCTTTATCGACAGAGTGGGCACAGACGCTCGTGCCGACAGACAGTCCCGCATTCAGTGCCGTTCCGGTAAGTCTCGACGATGCGATGAAAGACGCGATGGACAATCGATTCGAACTGAAACGGCTGAAATTGGCCGGTGAGATCAATGACATCGACGTCGCATATTTCAAAAATCAGACCAAACCGCAGATCGACCTGAATACGACGTTTTCGCTCGACGGCCTTTCGCGGAGCGGAACAAACACGGGTTCGACGACCAATCTTTACACATCGAACGGCGACCTGCGTTTGTTCAACGCTATCAACCAGATTCGCGGATTGCCCGCGATCAATCTGCCGCCGATCCTAAATGACACGATCGTAATTCCGCCTTCGCCGAATTATCTTTTTGGCGGATTTAACCGTTCGATGGCGAATATGTTCCGCAGCGACGCTCCGAACTACTCGATCGGCGTGACGATCTCATTTCCGTTTCGCAACCGTACTGCCAAGGCCAATCTCGAAGGTGCAAAGATCACCGGCGAGCGAATCGCCGCCCAGACACGCTCGCAGGAACAGGCTGTGATGGTCGAGGTTCGTAACGCTGTACAGGCTGTCGAGACGGCACGCCAACGTGTCTTGACGGCCCGCAGGGCTCGTGAGAGTGCAGAGATCCAGCTCGACGGAGAACGCAAACTGTACGACGCCGGACGTTCGACGACGTTCCTATTATTCACGCGCGAAAACTCCCTCACCAACGCCCGCAACGCCGAGATCCGTGCCGAGACCGACTATAACAAAGCCGTCGCCGATCTCCAGCGATTTACCGCAACTTCGTTCCGTGCGAACAACATCCAGATCGACAGTCCGGTGATCATAAAGTAATTTTAGTAGCTGTCGGAACATCAAAAGGCTGTCAGGAAGTTCGCTTTCCGACAGCCTCTTTTTTCTTTTCACATTCAGTTTTCGGGGAAAGCCAATCGTGTTTTTTCCTGCTTTTGATCGAATTGTGGTACGTACCACAATTTTATCAACAAAAACGATTAAAATGCCGTAAAAGTGCGTTCTGCAACACTTGTTCAAGGGGTCAGCGACAGTAATTTAGGGCCTTGCGACAGTCAAAAACGGCGTCAGCGACAATTCAAAACGGCCTGGCTACAATTAAAAAAATGCCTTTCCGAAACTGTCGCTGGGCATCGTGACTGCCGATCGAGCGAAGATCCAAGAAAGATCCCATCGAAACCCAACATTCCCATTCAGAAGTCCAATCCACAACGTCCCTTTTCCGACCTCCATCGCACACGGCAAGCCCAAACGCCCATCCCGAACCCATCCCCCGCGAGCTTCTGCCAATGAAACCCAACCACGCCCTGCGGCCTTGGCACTGGCCGGTCCGTGAGGCGGCGTGGCCATCTGCCCTGCGGAAAAGGCGTGTGAACGCGGATGCACGATCTCGTCGCCAACAGCGACTAATAATAAAGCCTAGGGTGCAGGCCGTCAGGCTGGAACCCTAGGTTACGGTTTCGTAAACATTCCGACGCTGAAAGCGTCGAACAATGTCGCGTAGTTGTTCGTCCCCTTCAGGGACGTGAGAACTTGTCGACCCATACCTAGGGTTCCAATCGCTTCGCTCATTGCACCCTAGGCTTTAATATCCGTCGCCGTTGGCGACAAAGCAAAGACAATGCGGCAAACCCACAACCCAATCACACCCTGCGGCTTTGGCACTTGCCGCCCCGCAACCCGCCCCCCCCCATCCGCCCTCCGTAAAAGCCGCGTAAACGCGGCTGGCAAGAACACCGCC
>CAZVDM010000037.1:23330-24740 GCA_964625555.1 uncultured Chloracidobacterium sp. | reverse complement strand
AAGAATATTGAGGCGACGATACGTAAGTTGGTGTCGTTCGGCACGCGCAATACGTTGTCTGAGCAGGATAACCCGACGCGGGGCATTGGGGCGGCGAGGGACTGGTTGTTTGCGGAGTTTCAGAGGATCAGTGCCGATTGCGGCGGTTGTTTGGATGTGCAGAAGCAGGCATTTGTGCAGCCGAAGGCGAATCGTATTCCTGAACCAACGACATTGACCAATGTTTTTGCCGTGCTGAAGGGCACGACCGATCCGACGCGGGTCTATGTTGTCTCCGGCCATTACGATTCGATGTGTACTTCGCCGACGGACGCCAAATGCGACGCTCCGGGGGCGAATGACGATGCTTCGGGGACGGCTGTTTCGCTGGAATTAGCCCGCGTGATGTCTAGGCAAAAATTTGACGCGACAATTGTATTCATGGCGGTTCCCGGCGAAGAGCAGGGACTGCTCGGTGCCGCGTACTACGCTGAGCAAGCCAAGCAGACGAAGATGAATATCGAGGCGATGTTCACGAACGACATTGTCGGCGGCGTCACCTCGCATAAGAATTCGCCGAACCGCAAGCGCGTCCGCATCTTCAGTGAAGGTGTCCCGTCAAGCGAGAGCGAACAGGAGGCCGGAACACGCCGCAGCGTCGGCGGCGAGAACGATTCGGCTTCGCGTCAGCTCGCACGCTTTGTCAAAGAACAATCCGAGCGCTATCTCAAAAATTTCAGCCCGTGGCTGATCTATCGCCGCGACCGTTACGGCCGCGGAGGTGATCATATTCCATTTGTCGAACGCGGTTTCACTGCCGTCCGCATCACCGAATCGGACGAAGATTACACGCATCAACACCAAAATGTCCGCACCGAGGCGGGCGTATTCTACGGCGATACGCCCGAGTTTGTTGACTTTGAATACGTCGCCAATGTCAGCCGCGTCAATCTGATCGCCCTCGCAAGCCTCGCTTCCGCCCCGGCAAAGCCGAAGGGCGTCGGCATTGTTACCGGACGTTTGACGAACGACACGGACCTAAAATGGGAGGCAAACGCCGACACCGACCTTGCCGGTTACGAGGTCGTCTGGCGCGACACGACGGCAGCGGAATGGACCAATTCCGCGTTTGTCGGCAACGTCCTGACCTACACTGCCAACGGAATGTCCAAAGATAACTACTTCTTCGGCGTACGGGCGGTCGATAAGCTCGGCAACAAAAGCCCGGTCGTTTACCCGCGGCCGATGGCCCAGCCGCGTCCCGCGACGCCGATCTTGGCAAAATAGATGTTCTATTCAGCGCTAATTCTAAGGAGATCTGAAATGAAGTTATTCCGTACAGTTGTATTGATCGCAATGCTCGCCGTTGCGGCCAGTTCGCAGATAAAGAACACCGAAAACACCGTCAAACTTGCCGAGGGTGCCAAGAGT
>CAZVDM010000037.1:16861-23230 GCA_964625555.1 uncultured Chloracidobacterium sp. | reverse complement strand
GACAAGACCGTTGATTTTAGGTTCGTCAACAAAACGGGTAACCGTGTGAACTTTAACGGGTTGACCTACGAACAAACGTCCGACAACAAACTGACAATTTATCTCGCCCTGCGACAAAAAGACGGGACTCTGAAGGAAGAAAGCTTTGTATTGACTCGTTCAAAATAAAGCCGTCCAATTTTGACAAGCCGTTTGGCCGTCATTCAAATGTGGAGGACGGCCATTGTGGTGTTTGTACAGGTCCGGTTTCAGCTTCGTTTATGAGCCTGTTCTGTGATACAAAGTAAGTTTGCGCCCTTTTCTTTCGGTCCAGGTGGGAAGTATTCAATGAAGAAGTATTTTATATCCGTTTCAATCTGTCTTTTGTTCATAAGTGCCGTTGTGATCGGCGTTCGGGTCTCGGCCCGGACAGGATCGGCAGGCAGTGTCCTGCCGTCGCCTAATCTGGTCATCAGCCAAGTCCAAATGGGCGGAGCCGCCAATGCGAACGACGAGTTTGTTGAGATCCACAATAGTGGTGCATCGGCCGTCGACCTGAACGGCTATCGCGTAGTTTATCGTTCGCAAACCGGAACGACCGACGTCTTAAATCCGCTGGCTGTTTGGACGACATCGACCATTATCCAGCCCGGTCAGTATTACTTGATCGCCTCGGTCAGCTACGACGGCGGAATTGCACCGGACAAGGTTTATGATCCGACGACTCTCGCAGTGTCAATGAGTGCCAATAACGGCGGTCTTGCGATTCGTCTGGGCGAAAACAACACAGGCACCATAATCGATTCGCTCGGTTGGGGATCCGTAACCAACGGCTTTGCCGAAGGAACGGCGGCCACAGTTCCGGGAAACGACAACAGCAAGGTCCGCGCGCTCAACGGTTGTCAGGACACTGACAACAACGCTGCGGATTTCTCAACATTGACGCCTGCCCTAGCGCGCAACTCCTCGACGCCGCCCGTCACCTGCAGCGGCGGTGGAACTACGCTCTTTGGTGCCTTGGTCGCAAATCCGACGTCCGGCAATCCCGGCAGCACGACGCTGCTTGTGATGACGGTGATCCCGGCAACGACGCCGCCCAGCACTGGCATTACAGTTTCAGGAAATCTCACTCAGATCGGCGGCTCCGCGACCCAAACATTCTTTGACGACGGCACCAACGGTGACGTGACTCCCGGCGACAACAGGTTCTCATACCTTGCAACGGTCGACGCGGCGGCGGCTCCGGGCCTCAAACAGCTTTCGGCGACCGCTGGCGACGCACAGGGTCGAACGGCGATATCGAACGCGACATTCACCGTAAACGGCACTCTTCCGAACGAGGATCCGCTTATCTTGGGCAACCCAACGGGAGCGACAGCCAACATAGCCAATGAGAATAATTACCTCATGGTCAAAGCCGCTTACTCGATGTCATACAACCGCTCAAGAAACACGCCGAATTGGTCGGCGTGGCGCCTTGATTCGAGCTGGATCGGCACCGCGAACAACGGCAGTTTTGCACCGGACACAAGCCTGCCCGCAGGTTGGTATCAGGTCACGCCGACCGATTATTCCGAGCCGATATATGACCGGGGTCATATGTGCCCGTCAGGCGACCGGACGGTCACGCAGCCGATCAACGACCAGACATACCTGATGACCAACATCATCCCGCAGCTGCCGGCCAACAATCAGGGGCCGTGGGTCGATTTTGAGAATTACTGCCGCTCGCTCGCGGCCTCGGGCAACGAGATATATATATTCAGCGGCGGTGTCGGCAATCACACCACGATCGGAGCGAGTATGGATCCGGATAAGCGTGTGGTCGTTCCGACCACGACCTGGAAGGTCGTACTCATACTGCCGAACGGAAACGACGACCTGACGCGTGCGTCAGTTCGTTCGACTCGTGCCTTCGGCGTGATCATGTCGAACGTGTCGATATCGCAGACCGCGCCGTGGCGAAATTTCCGTACAACGGTCGATGCGGTCGAATATCTCACGGGATATGACTTTTTCAATCAGATCCCAAAGAACACACAGGAAATCATCGAGCGAAGGCGTGACAGATTGTAATGAACAGCATTTTTAAGAACATCTGCAACCGCAGTATCTTTAGCGCCGCCATCGTTTTGGCCGGCGCTTTTTCCGCATTTGGGCAAAAGCCGCTTTCGATCGCTGCCGTGCAGGGCGATAAGGGCTCGTCGCCCGTCGACGGCCAGGTAGTTCGCGTTACCGGCGTCGTCACCGCGATACTGAAAAAGGGTTTCTACATCCAGACTCCAGACGATCAGGCCGACAAGGACCCAAAAACGTCCGAGGGCATCTACGTCTTTGGTGAAAACAGCGTCGGAATGGTCTCGGCAGGCGATCTTGTCCAGGTCGACGGGACGGTCACCGAGTTTCGCCCGCGTACCGAACGGATATTTCTCAGCATTACCGAGATCACAAAGCCGACCGTAAAGGTCATTTCGAAAAGCAATCCACTGCCGGCCCCGATCGCTTTGACGTCGACCGATCTAGATCCAAAAGGAAAGCTTGATCAAATGGAGCGTTTCGAAGGAATGCGGGTCACGGGCGATTTTGTCGCCGTGGGGCCGACAGGCGGTTTTACAAACGAAAAGACGGGCTTCTCCGGCTCGAACGGCGTATTTTTTGCGGTCTTGCAGGGAACGCCGCGTCCGTTCCGGGAGCCCGGGCTCGGGATCTTGCAGATCATCGTCGATAAGCTCCCGAATACGATTCCGGCATTTGATATGAATCCTGAGATCCTGCGGATCGACAGCACCCAGCAGGATGGCGCTAAGGCGATCGATGTAACGTCCGGCGCAACACTTGCCGGGCTGACAGGGGTCATCGATTATTCGCGCAGGTTCTACACGCTTTACGTCGATGCCGCAAATCCGCCAAAGGTCGCGAATATCCGTACGATCGTGCCGACGAGTCCGGCCGGCGAACGGGAAACGACCGTCAGCAGTTTTAATATCGAGAACTTTTTTGACGACGAGACCAATTCGAGCAATGTCGAAAAAGAGGCGGTCACGCCGAAAGATATGTTTCAAAAACGCCTCACCAAGACGTCATTGGCAATACGCAATGTGCTGTCGATGCCCGACGTGTTAGGCATTATCGAGGTCGAAAACCTTAAGGTACTGCAGAAACTGGCCGACAAGATCAACGCCGACGCGGTCGCGGCAAAACAGCCCGACCCCAAATATGTCGCCTATCTCGAAGAGGGCAACGACGTTCGCGGAATTGATGTTGGGTTTTTGGTCAAATCGACCAAGATCAAAGTGATCGAGGTAAAACAGCTTGCGAAGAACGAAAAGATCGAGTCGGTGGCCGGCGCCGAGGGCCAAAATCTATTTGACCGCCCACCGCTGATGTTAAGGGCCGAGGTGATAGATCCAAGATCTACAAAGCCGCTCGCTTTCACGGTCATCGTCAACCATTTCAAATCATACAACGGTATCGACGACGAAAAGGACGGCGACCGCGTACGTCAAAAACGGCGTCTCGAGGCCGAATGGCTCGCAAAGTTCGTTGAGGACCGTCAAAAAGCGGACCCGGCGGAACGTATCATCCTTTGCGGCGATTTCAATTCCTTTCAATTCAACGACGGCTACAACGACCTGATCGGCATTTTGAAAGGAAGGTCTGATCAGAACGTCGTGGCACCGTCCAAGACCGCATTTGTGACCGGACTACAGCCGATGATCGACTATATCGATCAGAAGAATCGCTATTCTTACAGTTTCGACGGATCGGCCCAGGCGCTGGACCACATTCTGGTCAACAAGCCCGCACGTTTGCGTGCATTGAAATTCGGTTATGCTCGTTTGAACGCCGACTTTCCGACGGTTTACGCTAATGACGCTTCGCGGCCGGAACGCACTTCTGATCACGATGCACCGGTCCTGTATCTAAATCTCGACGAACCGGCTCCGGCCGCAACTCCGACCGCAACGCCGAAACCGTAGTTCGACAGACCCCTTCGTTGGTCTCAGTTCGTCTCTCCGTACTCTGCGAGCGCCTCAGTGCCCTCTGCGTTAAATTCTTGTTTTGTGATTTCCACGCAGAGTGCGCCGAGATGGACGCGGAGGCCGCTGAGAAAAGAGCTTAGAAGTCGCTCCTAAGTTCTTTCGAGGATGACGTTAGCAGAGGCGTGTTCGGTCGTGTGCGAGATCGAAAGATGGATGCGGTCGGCGCCTGTCTTGTCCAAGAATTGTTTTGCTTCACCGGTTATCGAGAGCGTGGGTACGCCGTCGCTGTCGTTGAGCACCTCAATGTCCTGCCAGCCGATCTTTCCACGCCAGCCTGTCTTTAACGCTTTTAGAAAGGCCTCTTTGGCGGCAAATCGTGCTGCGTAGCTCTGAAACGCCGCAGCTCCCTTGCTGTCGCAATATGCCCGTTCGCCAGCCGTGAACACACGCTCGGTAAACCGCGGTGTTCTTTCCATCGTTTCGCGTATGCGATAAACTTCAACAATGTCGATGCCGGTAGAAATGATCATGGATCCGTTGTCAGAACCACCTGCGGTAGCGGGTGGTTCAACGTTAGCACAAGAACACCAAATTCTAACCGAAACCGGCTTCTATTGGCGAGAACGAGATGGTGTTAAAGTGCTCGTCTGCCGTCCGCTCGAACAGGCCGGATTTACGAACGCCTTTTCGACCCGTCTCGGCGGCGTCTCGCCATTTCCTGACGGCGACCTCAATCTCGCGGGGTTTAACGAAGATTCGGCAGAGAATATCTATGAGAACCGCCGCCGCTTCCTTGCGGTTTTTGACGGCGAATATCGCCTCGCGATGGTCTGGCAAGTGCACGGGAACGACATCAAATTGATCCGCACGGCTGACGATATCGGCGATTCCGAGGAAAACGCCGACGCCGTGATCTCCGACGTAAAGGGCGTTCTTGCGGGAGCGAAGACCGCCGATTGCGTGCCTGTTCTGATAGGCGACCCGAAAACGGGTGCCTATGCTGCGGTTCACGCCGGCTGGCGCGGAACCGCAAAGTCGATCGTAAAAAAGGCTGTTGAGCGAATGGTTACCGAATATGGCTGCGATCCCGCCGGTATGACCGCAGCGATCGGCCCGGCGGCGTGCGGGCTAAATTATGAGATCGGGCAGGATGTCATCGATGATTTTGCGGCTAATTTCGAACAAGCCGGGAAATATTTCGCGCCGACGCGCGAAGGCCACGCTCTGGTCGATCTCCATCTGGCCAATCGAGACCAGCTAGTCGCGATCGGCCTAAAGAACGAAAATATCTTCACGGCCCCGTACTGTACTATGGAGCGGACCGACCTTTTCTTTTCCTATCGCGTTGAAAAGAAAAAGAACGGTAAGACCGGCCGCCTTTTGTCGGTCATCGGCCGCGGCTAAAGAACGCTGGCGCTGATCGTTGCCGTCTTTGTTTTCGGCGGATAGCAAACCTCATCGGTGCAAGCCTGATAACGCACCGAAACAGTGACCACCACCGAATATTTCCTGTAGTTGGCGGGCACCGTCACGTTAAACGTAAACGGTGTTCGGCCTTCGTAAACATTTATCGTATCTGCGGAAAATTCGAACTTGCGGTTCTTTCCGCGCGGATAGCTTACGGGGCCGATCTTCACGCCTCCGGTCGATCTCGCCGTTACTCGCGTTGCGATCGCATATTCGCTGCCCGGACGATTTGAGTTGACGTGCAGTCCGCCGGGTATATTCAAGTAAACGGTCGCCTTAGCGGTCCTGCCCGCCCTGACGGTGCCGCCCGCGATCGAACCGTTCACAGTCTGGCCGTTGGCCGCCGAAAACAAACCTGCCGCAAGTACAAATGCGGCAAGCGAAGTCATTTTCAATAGTCTTTTTTTCATATCAATTACCAAGATGTGCTGAGTGCCCGGAATAGTTGTATTTATTTCACCGTAAAACTTAAGACGATCTCGTCTATCTTTCGCGAGATATCGTCATTTGTCTCTTCCAGGGCGATAACTCTTAGCTCGATAACGTCCGGGCCATTTTCCGTCAGTTTATAGATGTCACGATAGCCGATGCCCTTTTCGATGCGTTCGGCCTCAATAAGACGATATTTTCGTTCGTTGAAGATCTCAGAGATGTCAGATTTGATAGTCGAGCGCTCTTTGATCATCGCGACCGCCTCGGTCATCTTGCAGACGCGATAATGCCGGATCTCGATCCGCGCCTGCCGAACATCTGCCGTATTTTCGACGCCAAAATCACGCGAGTATGCGTCAAGCTCGAGTGCCGGATCGTGGTTAATAATGTTGAGAAAACCGTCCGGCTTCTCAATTAAAAACTTTTCTGTCTCGATCGTCTCCGGCTCAAACGCCGCCGCCGCCGTCTTCTTTATCTTCGTCGACGCGTAGACCATCAATGCGACGAG
>CAZVDM010000037.1:0-16761 GCA_964625555.1 uncultured Chloracidobacterium sp. | reverse complement strand
TTGTCCGCAAGCCGCGTAGATATCACGCCCGCGGGGCTGACGTACATACGTCGATACCCCGCGGGACTCAAGCGTTTTCTTAAACCGGTCAACACGCTCCTCCGAAGAAGTACTGTAATCAAGCTGCTCGGCACCGTTGTGCGGAATGAGGTTGATCTTGACCCGCGAGAGTTGATAGCGGTCGAGCAAGGTTGCAAGTTCACGAGCGTCGGCGTCCGAATCGTTCACGCCGCCGAGCATTACATATTCGAACGTAAAGCGCTCGCCGCGCCGCAACGAACCCTCAAATTCCTTCGCCGCCGTCATCAGTTCGTCGAGGTCCCATTTCCTATTTATCGGCATCAGCGTGTCGCGAAGCTCATCTTTCGCCGCCGACAGCGATATGGCGAGATGCGGACGGTTTTCGAGCTTGGCAAATTCGTAGATCTTCGGCACGATGCCCGCAGTCGAGATCGTAACGCGATTTGGCACGATGAAAAGGCCGTTTTCGCTCGACATTATCTCGAGCGCGGCGATCAAATTCTCGAAATTCAGAAATGGCTCGCCCGCTCCCATTCCGACCAGATTCGTCCCGTGCGGCGTCTCGCCTCCGACGCCGTAAACGTCGTTCAGTACCAATATTATCTGCTCAACGATCTCGCCGGAGGTTAGATTTCTGAGCAACCCGAGCTTTGCCGTCAGGCAAAAATCGCATTTCAGCGGACAGCCCGACTGCGACGAGAAACAGATCGTGTCGCGCCCTTCACTTGGAATGAAGACCGACTCCACCGGGTAACCATCAGCAGTTTTCATCAAATACCGCCGCGTGCCGTCAGTCGAAACGTATTTCGATTCGACCGTAAGCCGTGAAATGTCTGCGGTTTCTTCCAATCTCGCCCGAAACCGTTTCGGAAGATCGGTGATGTCATCAAACGATGTCAGCCGCCGCTCGTGTATCGCCTTAAATACCTGCACGGCACGATATTTCGGCTCGCCCATGTCGGCCGCCAACGCCTCAAGCTCGGCCTGCTTGAGTCCGGTAATGTGTATTCGCTCGGTCACTATTTCCATTTTAGCGTAAATAGCGGCGTTCTGCTTAGCCCGCGACCGATCGGTATCCGGTCAGTTCGAAGCCCTGCTCTTCTCTCCGGCCCCTGCGAAAACCTCAGCGACCTCTGCGTGTAATCTTCGTTCAGGATTCTTCCTCGCAGAAAACGCTAAACAAGACGCGGAGTTCGCTGAGATTATCTCGGCCGTGAGTTTTTTCGATATGGCCGGACATCGCCCTCGCAGCGGTTTTGCTAAACTTGAAATTCACTCGATATGAGGTCAATACGCCCGTCAATACTCGTTTTCGCTTTGGGCCTGTCTTTGCTCGCAAGTGCCGGCTGCGAGCGCTTGCGTTCGGGAACCGCCAGCCGCGAAAACGATCAGGCCCCTGCCTCGCCGTCATCGGCTGACGCATACAGTGCGGCTTTGCCCTACGGCAATCCGTCGAATGCGACGACAGACCCGAACAACCGAGACAATTACCTCGTCGTCCATGATTCGCACGTGCTTTCCTACAATGACAGCCGCGGCACGATGAATTGGGTCGCGTGGCGAACAACGCTGGAGGACCTCGGAGAGCGATTGCCTCGCGAGCTGTTTCAGCCGGATCGAAGTTTACCGACAGGTTTTCGACGCATTCAGTATTACGACTATTCCGGCAGCGGTTACGACCGCGGACACATGGTTCCGAGCGCCGACAGGTTTGCGAATCCCAAATTGAACGAGCAGACGTTCCTTATGACGAACATCGTCCCGCAAACGGGCGACCTCAACCAATTTCCGTGGAATAAGCTCGAGTCCTACGGTCGTATTCTCGCCCGCCGCAGATATACGATCTACACGATCGCAGGTGTTTACGGCGAAAAAGAACGCCTTCGCGGCAAGGTAACCGCACCGACAAATTGCTGGAAAGTGATAGTCGTCCTGCCTCGCGGAAAGACCGAAATATCCGCGTCAACACGCATAATCGCCGTCGATATGCCGAATGTAGACAGTATCGAAAATGTCCCGTGGGAACGCTACAAGACCACCGTTCGTTCGATCGAGGAAAAGACCGGTTTCGACATTTTTAGTCTGCTTCCGCGAGAACTACAGGATCAGATCGAGACACGTGTCGATCCGAATATGCTTCACTCGCCCTAAACAAATTTTGCCAAACGGCGTAAGATGCTGATATGAAAATTTTGATATTCGTGCTCGTTTTCGCATTTGCCGGTTCCGTCATCGCTCAAACACCCAAGGCCGCTGATCCAAAAGATGTCGGTTCGCTCGACGCGATAATGAAGGCCGTCTACGACGTGATCTCCGGCGATGCCGGCAAACCGCGTGACTGGGACCGTTTTCGCGCGTTGTTTCACAAGGACGCCAGGCTTATACCGGCGGGCAAGAACCCGCAAACAGGTGTCGCCGGCGCCAACGCGTTCTCACCCGAAGACTACATCAAGCGTGTCGATCCGGTCTTTGCCAAAGACGGTTTTCACGAACGCGAACTCGCCCGCCACGTCGATCAATACGGCAATATCGCACAGGTATTTTCGACCTATCACGCATTTCGAAAATCAGACGACAAAACGCCGTTCCTGCGGGGCATCAACAGCTTTCAATTGCTTAACGACGGCACGCGTTGGTGGGTCGTCACGATCTATTGGCAGGCCGAAACGCCGGACAATCCGATCCCGAAAAAGTTCCTAAAGAACCGAAACTAAAATCTTTTTGCCCGCGAAACACACTAAAGACACGAAATAAGGATTCTTTATTTTAGTGTTTTTCGTTTATTTCGCGGGCAAAATTTATTATGGCTGAACATTTCCTCACTCGGACCCTCACCATCGATCTGCCGCGTCAAGATGTCTTTGAGTTCTTCGCCGACGCCGGTAATCTCGAACGGATCACGCCGCCCGAGCTGAATTTCCACATCATCACGCCGCAACCGATCGACATCAAACAGGGCACGCTGATCGATTATGAACTAAGAATGCGTGGGCTTCCCGTCAGCTGGCGGACCGAGATCTCCGTCTGGGAACCGCCGTTCCGTTTTGTCGATCAGCAACTCCGCGGCCCGTACCGCCAATGGATCCATACGCACACGTTCACCGAATCGGGCGCGTCGCAGACCCTAATGGAAGATGAGGTTCGCTACCGCCTACCGCTCGAACCGCTCGGCGACATCGCCCACTTTATGGTACGCCGGGAACTCGACTATATCTTTGACTACCGTCAAAAGGTGGTCGCGGAGATGTTAGGAAATCGACACTAAAACTCTATATCGGCCATTCGCCGGAGTATGAGTAGTCGGCCCGGCCGGTGATGACGATCTCGTCGTCGACACGCCAGAGGACGTCGGTTGTGCCGCCTTCGGCGTGAACCATGACTTTGCGGTCGGTTTTAAGGAGGAATGCGCTCAGGATCGCCGCGCCGCTCGAACACGTGCCTGAGGAAGATGTCTCACCCGCGGCTCGTTCCCAGATGCGGATCTCAATGTTCTCTCGGTCTTCTAATTTGACGAAAACCACATTTACACGCTCGGGAAACTTCTCGTGCGTTTCCATCGATCTGCCAACGCTTCGCCAGTCGAAATTAAAATTATCAACAAAGATACACGCCACCGGATTACCGACATTTACCGCTGAGAACGCATAATGACGGCCATCGACGATGATCGGTTCGTTGACGACCGCTTCGCGGCGCGTTTCGGTCAGGACGGGGACCTGTTCGGACGAGAATTTCGGCCTGCCGATCTCGGCCTGAAACCAAAATTCGCCCGTCCCTTTTCGTTCAAGCAGGTGGTAGTTCTTAATACCGCTGCGTGTTCTGAGTTTTAGATCAGCTTGCTGCCAAATGCCTTTCCAATGCAGATATGCGACTGCACAGCGCGTGCCGTTGCCAGAAAAACCGGCGATACTGCCATCGGGATTGACGATCTCGCAGTTGTAATCGGCCTCGCCATCGCTTAACCGCTCAAGCACCGCAATGCCGTCGCTGCCGGCACCTGTATTACGGTGGCAGATGGATCTGGCAAGCTCAGAGACATCGGTCTCGGCGGGAATATCAGAGCGTTCGATCACAATGTAATCGTTCCCGAAACCGTGAAATTTGCTGAACGGGATCGCTGTCATTTCACTTTAGCGATCTTTGAGATCGTCTCGCGGCCGTCCTCGTATTTGAGCATAAAATCGACCTGGTCGCCGATGGCAAGCCCCTTGAGGATCGCCTTGTCGGTCACGAAGAATTCCATCAGCATCGGCGGCATCACACCGACTATCTCCTCATGGTTCATTTCTACCGAACCCATTTCACTATTGATCTTTGTGATCTTGCCCTTGCCCGGATATTCACCGTTTTTCGGCGTCGGCTGCATCGTCGGCATCGGCGTCGCGGCCGGTTTTGCCGCCGTCGGACTTGCCGCGTTCGGCGCCGGAACAGCCGGCGTTTTGTTCGCTTCGCGGCCGCAGGCCGTGAACGTGAGCGCGGCACAAATGATCAGCAATTTACGCATCATAAATTTTCTCTTTATAGATCTATCGATCTTGCAAATAGCGCTTTGATGCGGCCGCCCTGAACGGCCCGCTCATTTGTGTATTTGAGGTCGAGGGCTGACAGGCGATCGGTCACCTTCTTGCCGTCAACCGTCCTGATCGCACGGCCTGCGGAGTA
This sequence comes from uncultured Chloracidobacterium sp., assembly GCA_964625555.1. Classification (GTDB taxonomy): domain Bacteria; phylum Acidobacteriota; class Blastocatellia; order Pyrinomonadales; family Pyrinomonadaceae; genus OLB17. The sequence goes on along the minus strand of CAZVDM010000037.1, from coordinate 12,078 downwards.
ATAGATACGCGCTTCGCTCGGCGGCTCGTCACTCTCGACCTTGTAGGTGAAGAGCATCAGCGTGCCGTTTTCCGAAAACAGCCATTCCTCGCGAAAACGCTGGTTCGAGACACGCCGTTCGTTTACGACAAATACAAGCTTATCGGGATAGAGCCGCTCCTCGGTGTCGCCGCCCTTGTAAAAGAATTTCAAAGTCTGGCCGTAGATCCCGACCGCACGCCATTGATGATTTCGGCTGTTGATCGTCAGCGTATTCATCACAAGGCCGCCAAATTCGCCCTGATCATCGTCGGTGTCACAAAGGCGCGCCTTTTCGGCGATCTCGGTATAGGTTTTGTTGATCTTATCGACCGTTTTGCCGGTTTGGGTGAAAACGTTGACGGCTGAAATGACGAGAAGCGCGATACAGAATATTTGCTTTTTCATACGATAAAGAACGAACATCTGGATCGAAACTTGTAATTCTGCAGCCTCGGCGTCTTAGTCCGTGTTCTCTGCTTGGAAAATCTGTTCCACGCAGAGGCCGGTGAGATCACGCAGAGAGCGAAGAGAGATACTGTCGCGAAGTTTTACTCAACCCAATCTGCGATAAACACGTTCGTATCCCCTTCCTTCGCAGCGTTGCGGTTTGATGCGAAGACGAGTTTCTTGCCGTCAGGCGAGAACATCGGGAAGCCGTCAAAGGTCTCGTTATAAGTGATCCGTTCGATTCCCGTGCCGTCGAGGTTTATCATCGCGAGGTCAAAGTTTCGCTTTCGCGGATCGGTCGCGAAATAGTTGGTACAAAAGATGATCTTCTTTCCGTCGGGCGTAAAGAACGGTGCAAAGCTGCCGCCGCCGAGCGTTGTGAGCTGGCGTTTGTTGCTGCCGTCGGCGTTCATCACCCACAACTCAAAAACGGTCGGCACGACCAGATGCCGCGAAAGCAGGTCTTTGAATCGGGCGATCTCAGCCGGCGTTGTCGGCGTCGAACGTCGATAGACGATCATCTTGCTGTCCGGCGAAAAGAACGCGCCGCCGTCGTATCCGACGCCATCGGTCAGACGTTTTACGTTCTTGCCGTTGACGTCCATCGAATACAGGTCGAGGTCGCCGTCGCGTTCCGATGTGAAAACGATCTTCTTGCCGTTAGGGCTGACGGTCGCCTCGGCGTCATAACCGGGCGAATTGGTCAGTTTCTTGATATCCTTGCCGTCCGGCGTCGATGTGTAAATGTCGAAATCAGAATAGACCGGCCAGACATAGCCCATCGAAAAATCCGGATTTGGCGGACACTCTTTCGCTCCGCCGAATGTCGATGCATATAGCACCTTTTTGCCGCCTTTGAAAAAGTACGAACAGGTCGTGCGGCCCTCGCCGTTCGAAACTCTCTTTACATTCGACCCGTCGATGTTCATTCGAAAGATCTGGTCGCATTTCAGTTCGTCGCGTTTCGATTGAAATATCAGCTGTTTGCCGTCAAACGAAAAATACGCCTCGGCATTCTCACCGCCGAACGTGAGCTGTTTGATATTTGCGAGGTGCTTTTCGCCTGAAACGGCAAGTGTTTGCCCTTGAACAAGGACGGTTGACAGCAAGGTTATAATTACAAAGTTCGATAGAGTCAAAAATTTCATATTTTCAATATATAATATGCGGCACAAGTTCGCGCATCCGTAACATGCAGTTTAGCGAATTATGTCGATAAGCGGAACTGAAAGGACGGGGGAATTAACGCGAAACGGTTCCAAATACTAGATCAACAGTGTTCTCGATCATGGCATTTGAGACAAACAGAGACGTTTTAGAGTGGTATGAGCGGCAGCCGCGTTCGCTCACGCCCGAGTTTATCTCTTCGATCCCGTGGCACGAGGTCAAAGATCATCCGCTGGACGATCGTTTTATTCCGGTCCTGCTATACATGCGCGACGTCGAGACGCTGACCGACATGTATCACCGCGAACTGCTCCGTACGCCGACCGGCAAAGATCCGGTTATCAGCAAATTCATGGAGCGTTGGGGCGTCGAGGAGATCACTCACGGCGAGGTGATCAACCGGTTCTTAAACGAGATCGGCATCGAAACCGATAGCGATTGGCAAGACCAGGTACGGCAAAATGTAACGCACACATACAACGCAAATTCGTACTTGCTGACGACGCTTACCAATCTCGTCGGAAAGAAATTTACCGCCACCCATATGACCTTTGGCGCGATCCACGAAATGGAAGCGGCCCAGGGCTATCGCCGTTTGCTCACACTTGCCGACCATCCTGTCTTAACGCATATTTTGCAAGGCATCATCCGCGAAGAGTCGGCACACTGTCATTTCTATTGGAGCGTCGCGAGGATCGAATTGAACCGCAATGAATTTGCACAGCGTATCGCGAGGTTCATCACCGAACATTTCTGGGCCCCGGTCGGCCAGGGCTCGCTCAGCAGAAGACGCACGGAATATATGATCGCGACCTTGTTTAGCGACGATCATGCAATGTCGAACCTCGACAAGACAGTCACCCAACGCGTCCGCCAACTTCCCGGATTTTCGGACATCACTAAGATGACCGAGACGATCGGAGGGATCGCGAAAAATTCACAATTCAGACTCGAAGCCGTTTGACCGCTGTCTAGTTTTGCCGGTAGATCTCCACGCCGCCGCTCAATTCGACGCCGATCTTGCCTTCCGCTTGGGCATAATCGAGATGCGCGATCGATTCGGAGATAGACAAGAATCTGTGTACATCGTGATCGAACGAGTCGGGAAACAGCCGCTGCGCTACCTCGAAGGCGGTTGTGCCGTTTCCGGCGACCAAACCGATCACCTTTTTTTGCCGCTCGTCGATCGCACGCACGTATCGATGAAAGATCTCGTCAAAATCCGTCACCGGTTCACCGTGCCCGCAATACGCGAGCGTGGGCGAATAACTCCTTAGTTTAGCCAGACTTACAAGATATTCGGCGAGCGAGCTAAACCGCCGGTCCGGTGCGAGCGGATGCGGCGACACGATCGGATTTGGCGTGATGCGTTTCAGCACGCAGTCGCCGCAGATCAGCGTCCGGTCAGCTTCACGAACGAACGAACACGACCCCGGCGTATGCCCCGGCGTGTGCAGCACCCGCAATGCTCCGCCGTCGAACTCGAGCTCCATCTCGTCCTCGAGATCGTGAAAGTCGCCGTCGGCCAACGAATCGGTCAACAGGCTGATCTCCTCGTACATTCCCCTAAGCTCGTCAAATACTCCGGCCGGAACACCGCTCCGCATCATCAGATTACGGTGATCATCGTGCGCCAGCCGCCCGAAAAGATGTCCCGTTTCCCATTCATGGATATATATCTCGGCATTCTTCGCCTCGTCGCGAACCTGCTTTGCGAGGCCGCAATGGTCCTCGTGTGCGTGCGTCAGCACGATTCGACGGACATCTGAAAACTGAACGCCGTGTCTGCCCAGTTCCCGCCTCAACGCCTCAGCCGCCTGCGGTGTCTTTGGGCCGACGTCGATCAGCGTCAGCGGATCTTCTTTGATGAGATAGACATTTACATCACCGACGTAAAATGGTGTCGGTATCGACAGAGGAATGATCTTCATAATTGGACGGCGGGCCGTTGCTCGAATTATCGCGAAATTTCTGCAAATGATAAAGCTATCGGTCCGCGTATATCAGAGAACCGCAAATATTCATGTTTCAATGCACAGACGCGGCAATTGACTGATTGTGAGCCGAAATTGGTCAGACCAATTAAATAAAGGCTTGCAATTACAAAATTATTACATTTTTGCTTGCTAAAAAGGCCGATTTGGGTTAAAAAATTCAAAGCAAATCTATTCCGATAAATTATCTGCCGATAAATGTTCTGAATATGCTTTTACGATTAGGTGCGTATCCCCTCTAATTTTCGAGATCGCATCTTCCCGCGTCGCAAAAGTTTCCGTTTCCGGTGGCAGAGAATCGAACGAATTACGAGATCTAAGGAGAAAAAAAGAATGAGAGTATTTCCGTCAAACGTTTCAGCGGCGGTCACAAAAATTGGTCTGCTTATCGTCGTGTCAATGCTGTTCGCATTGTCCTCGATCGCTCAGACCCAATCAACGGCCGCCGACCTTACCGGAACGGTAACTGATCCGACCGGAGCCGTCGTTGCGGGCGCATCTATTCGTGCCAGAAGCCTGTCAACAGGTATCAGCCGTAATACCACGTCAGATGCTCAGGGCTATTATCAGATCGTCGGTTTGCCTCCGGGCGAATACGAAGTTTCGGCCGAGGCTGCAACATTCAAAAAGAGTGTTATTTCGGGCGTAAGACTGACGGTCGGACAAAGTGCTGATTTGACGATCAAACTCGAACTCGGTGAGACCAGTGTCGTGGTCAATGTCACGGGCGACGACGTACAACTCGTCGAAACGTCAAAATCCGGCGTCTCGAACACGATCGATCAGCAGAAGATCATCAATCTCCCGATCAACGAACGCAGTGCGACGGGTTTTGCTCTCACGCTCTCAACGGTCGGACGCGATAACGGCCGCCCGATCGGCCCGGCCCCGACGTCAGGGCTGAACATCGGCGGACAACGCGGACGCTCGACGCAGGTAAACGTTGATGGTGCCGACTTTACGGACAACTCGATCAATGCTGCCCGCACGACCGTCTCGATGGAAGCCGTCCAGGAATATCAGATCGCGTCAAACTCGTACACGGCAGAATTCGGCCGTGCGACCGGCGGCGTTGTAAACGTCGTCACCAAACGTGGAACCAACGATTTTCGCGGAAACGTGTTCGGATTTATCCGCGACAAGAGCATCCAGGCCCGCAACGCTTTTTCTCCGATCGCCGAGCCTGATTTCCGCCGCACGCAATGGGGTGCCACGTTTGGCGGCCCGATCATCAAGGACAAAACGTATTTCTTTGCCGCGTACGAACGCCGCCAACGCGACGAATCTGGCTTTTTTACCAGCAATGTGATCGGCGATCTGACCTCGTCCGCGACCATTCCGGTGATCGCCGGCGTTAATCCGGTCGCCCGTACATTTGTAAATCTCACCGCAGCACAGGCGGCTGCGATCAACGCACTTGTCTCGTCGGGTGTCGCAGCAAATATATGTGCGGCCCGTGCGTATGCTTTCTTCGCATCCAGCGGCGGCCAGACGGCCCTGTTCGGTGCTAATCCGCTGACCAGCCCGAATGACGGCAGTGCGTGTCCCGCAATTTCGCCGATCACGCCGGGCGTCATCGGCGGACGATTTTTGCTTACCGGTGCTCCGGTTCCGATCGGCACGACAAATGCCGCCGGACTGCCGATCGCCTTTCGTGCCCTTACGGCTCTGCAGCGTGTCTTCCCCGTTACCGAACGTGCAAACTATTTCACAGTTCGCGGCGATCATAACCTTGACGAGAACAATCAGATCTCGGTCCGCGCCGGTTACAACACCGCAGATGTGACCGGAATTCAGGTCGAATCGCAGAACCAATCGCTCGGCCAGAACGATTTCTCGCGAACCGGCGTAACGACCGTCAGGGATTTTTCGTTCAACGTCTCGGGAAATTCCACCATCGGCGGAACCATGGCCAATGAGATCCGCCTCGGTTTTGGCCGGCGTAATACGACATTCAGGTCGCAGAATGGCGATGCTGTCGCGTACAACATTGCCGGTACCGCATTTATTGGCCGCGAACTCTTTTCGCCGGTCGAGCGTATCGAAAAGCGGCTCCAGGTGATGGATAACTTTAGTTGGATCCTCGGTTCGCACACCGTAAAGGTTGGCGGCGATATCAATTTCGTCAGCATTCCCAGAGCTCATTTTGAGCTCAATTTTGCCGGCCTGTTCAACTTTGGTAACTTTGCCGCCTCTAACCTCAACGCCGGTTTCGCCGGCCTGCCGGACTTTACACCGGTTCAGAGTTACGGCCTCGGACTTCCGTCAACGTTCGTTCAGGGATTTGGAAATCCGGACAGCGTTATCAAGAACAAGCCGCTGGCGTTCTTTGCACAGGATACGTGGCGTGTGGACGAACGTCTGACGCTCAACTACGGTATTCGATATGATATCGAACTGACCGAAACCATCGCTCCTGTCGGCATCCGCGATCCGCTGACCGGCATCAACCTTGCGTCGTCGGATATCCTTGCGGCCCAGGACGCTCTCGGAGTTCAACAGGGATTCCCGCGTGATACCAATAACTGGGCACCGCGATTCGGCTTTGCGTATGATTGGGCCGGCGACGGCAAGACCGTCACTCGCGGTTCGATCGGACTGTATTACGATCATCCGCTGCTCGCGGTCGCATTCAACTCGGACATTGCCGACGCCTCTCAGCAGCAGCAGTCCGTTCTGACGGCCGGCAGCCCTGTACCGGTCGGAGCTTCGGGCCCGACGTTGTTGAATGCGGCTCTCGTTTTCCACGGAACCGTCTGCGGAAACCAGGGTTCGAATGCCGCCCTCTGCGCCGCCTTTGGCAATCCGGTGACTCCGGGACTTGCCGCTTCGGCCCAGTATCAATTTGGGCGTCAGCGTTTCAACGATCAGACATTCTCCGGTTTCGGTGCTGTTCTGCCGTTCACGCTGCCGGTATCGAAGAATTTCCAATACGCTTCGGCAATTCAGGCTAACCTCTCGATCGAACGTCAGTTGAATCGGGACACGTCGATCGCGGCGACATACATCTACGTCGACGCACGGCACTTGCCTCATCCGACCGATCTCAATACGCCCAACACTGCGTTGCAGATCCAGAATTTCCAACGCTTTTTCGGCGGAGCACTGCCGACCAGCACGCAGCAGGCCGTTGCCTTTTCGATCGCCACGACGGCTCCGGGAACAGCGACCGGCGTCGGCTGTTTCGTAGTCATTCCGGGAATGGTCGCTTCGTGCCCGAACGGCCGCGTGGTCGCTCCGGCGATCGCCAACTTCTTTAGGCCGAATGCCCCGAACTACTTCCTGGCACAGGCATTGTCGGGCGGAGCCGTGACAAAGGCGGTTCTCGATTCGCAGCTCGGCGGCAGTCTCCGTTCACCCGGAACGCTCACGCCTTTCGGCAGTGTAAACGCCCAGATCTCTGATGGTTCGTCGAACTATAACGCGTTGAATGTCGAGCTTAAGCGTCGCTTCGCCCATAACCTTACCTTCCTGGCGAGCTACACATGGTCACATTCTATCGACGATTCGTCCGATCTGCAGACCTTGCTGATCGCTCAGGATGTGAACAACTTCGAAGCGGAAAGGAGTGATTCACTCTTTGATCAGCGGCATCGATTCGTCTTCAGCGGCCTCTTGTCGTCACCGTCAAGATGGAGAAAAGGAAATGCTTTGCAGAAGTTCCTGGCTGATTTCACCGTCGCACCGATCATCGAATTTTCGTCGGGCCGTCCGTTCAACATCATCACGAATGTGGACTCGAACAACGACCAGTCGAACCAGACCGATCGTCCCGATGTCCGGCCTGACGGTTCGCTTTGCGTACCTTCGACCGCCGCGACGGGAACCGGTGCGGTCCTGCCCGGAGCTCCGTGTTCGCTGTTCGACTATAACGCCCAAGGTCAGCTGATCTTCGGCACCGGCAGCCTCGGACGCAATAAGGGCAAAACGCACTCGTTTGCTTCGGTCGATCTGCGTGTCTCGCGTGCGATCACGTTCGGCGAGCGTTTTCGCATCGACCTGATCGCTGAAGGGTTCAATCTCTTCAACCGATTCAACGAAGGTTCGGCGTCACCGTTCTTCACGGATGTAAATTCGTACAATCAGCGTGCAGAGGGCAACCGTTACTACAGCCGTCCGACCGCTGCTTATGACGCACGACAGTTCCAGTTTGGAGCAAAGTTCAGCTTCTAGGCCTTTCGGTTTGGAACATATAATTACGGCCGGACGCTGCAATGCTGTTCGGCCGTTTTCCTTTTCACGATGAACTTTTCCGATCAAATAAGATCGAAAGCCGGTGAGATCGGCTTTGCCAAGACCGGCATCGTCGACGCCTCGGCGTTGGATGCCGAAGCCGGACATTTTCGCGAATGGCTCGCACTCGGTTTTCAGGGCGAAATGGCGTGGCTCGAGCGAAATGTCGAAAAACGAGGCGACCCGCGCGTCCTCTTTCCCGGTGCAAGATCGATCGTAGTTGTCGCTCAAAACTATTACTCCGGCCACAAACACGCTGATGAAACTGACACGGGCAAGCTCTCACGCTACGCCTGGGGCGACGATTATCACGATGTCGTACACGACAAATTAAAAGCGTTGCTGGCTTGGATAAAGGAAAAAGATCCGTCAGTAGACGGCAAGGTCTGTGTCGACACGGCACCGATGATGGACAAGGCGTGGGCGGTCCGAGCCGGCCTCGGCTGGCTCGGCAAACACTCGAATGTGATCACGACCGAGATCGGTTCGTGGATATTCATCGGTTCGCTCATCCTGAATATCGAGCTCGAGTATGATCGCGAACCGGTCGACGACCACTGCGGCACCTGCACCGCATGCCTCGATGCGTGCCCTACCGGAGCGATCGTCGAGCCTTACATCGTCGATTCGCGAAAGTGCATCTCATACGCGACAATAGAGCTGCGCGGCGACACGCTGCCGGCAGAGATCGTTCCCAATCTCGACGGCTGGCTCTACGGCTGCGACATTTGTCAGGACGTCTGCCCGTGGAATCGATTTGAAAAACAAACTGACGAAATTAGATTTGAACCGCGAGAAAACGAGACCTCGCTCGTTCTGGATAGTGTGATCTCGATGACGCACGACGAATACGTCGGGCGATTTCGCCGCTCTGCCATAAAACGTGCAAAGCTCGGCGGACTCAAACGAAACGCAAGATCTATAAAGAAATAACCTATCAGGAGACATTTAATGGCATCAGCAATATCTAGGAAATTATTGGCTCACACACTTTTGATAACGGCATCGATCATGTTGCTCGCAAGCCTGTCCGCCGCACAGACCGCTGCGGCGAACAAGGAATACAAACGCCTCGTTAACCTGCAAGCTGCCTTGCGAAAGATCCCGATGGATCGGCAGAACAAGGAACCGCATCGTTCATTCCTCAAACGAAATGACAAAGACATCGTTTACAGCGACCCGGCAGGCGAATGGTATGTCCGTTCCGACCGTTTTTGGGACCTGCAGAAAAAATATAAGACTCTGGCGATCGCCGACCAGATCGCCTGGACGGCTGCCGAAAATCAATTGCCCGGCGAGTGCGAGGGTTATGTCCCATGTTACCTATCGGTGATCCGAATGACCTACGGCGAATACCTGACGCTTTATCCAAAGGGAAAATTCAGCCGAAAGGCCGTTCAGGAGACCGTCAAGTCACTTGGATATATGGCCGATGATGCGGTCTCCGCAAAGAAAAACTACGACGGCCCGACCGAAGCCGGGGATGATGCGGAATTTGCCAAGGCTATAAAAGATCTAAGGGGCATTCTCTCAAAGACCAAGCATCCCGAAACGGCTAAGGCACTCGCCCAGCTCAAGCAGATCGAAGAAGGTTACAAATAAGACGAAATTCGAGCGTTGTTCCTGTATCATTTAGGTAATGCTTCGCGACGCTCACAACCGGACAATTCGCGATCTGCGGATATCGCTGACAGATCGATGTAATTTCCGCTGTTTCTATTGCCTGCCGAACGGCGAACCGCCTATGGCTCGCAAGGAAACGCTGCTCACGTTCGAAGAGATCGCTTACCTAGCTGATATTTTCGTCTCATTGGGCATCGAGAAGATCCGCCTCACGGGCGGCGAACCGCTGATCCGGCGTGACGTGCCGAAGCTTGCCGCCCAGCTCGCGAAACTCAAACCGCAGCTCCGCGACATCGCTCTCACGACAAACGGTTTCGACTTCCCGCGTCACGCCGAAGCGCTTCGTAACGCAGGCGTCGACCGCGTCACCATCAGCCTCGACAGCCTAGACCGCGAAAAATTCAAACAGATCACCGGCGTCGACGCCCTCGACAAGGTCTATGCGGCCATCGACGCCGCAAAGCAGAACGGATTTTCGCCCGTCAAGATCAATGCCGCCGTCATCCGAGGCCATAACGACGATGAATTCGTCGATTTTGCCCGTTTCGCCCGCGAGCAGGACGTTTCGATGCGGTTCATCGAATTTATGCCGCTCGACAGCGGCCACGAATGGAGCCGTGAGATGGTCGTCCCCGGCCGCGAGATCTTCGAGACCATCAACGCCGTCTATCCGCTCGTTCCGGTAAACGTGACACGCGGCAGCGAGACCGCCTGGAAGTACAAATTCGCCGACGGCGCTCCCGGCGAGATCGGCATCATCGCCCCGGTGACCGAAATGTTCTGCGGCGCCTGCTCCCGCATCCGCCTAACTGCCGACGGCCAGATACGCACCTGCCTGTTCTCCACAACTGAACACAACCTCCGCGACGTGTTGCGAATCGGAGCCACGCGCGAAGAGATCGTCGAATTCATCGAATCCGTCGTATTGCAAAAAGAACCGCGTCATCACATAAACGACGCGGACTTCGTCCAACCTGCGAGGACGATGAGTTTTATCGGAGGTTAATTTGTGTTACTCGCAATCATTCTGAGTTCTCAGAATCAGAGAATTCTCGGGGAGTAACGATCCGTATCTCATCAAATTGTTTCAAAACAAGCAGATCTTTATCGCCGGTAATGATGTAATGACAATTCCCTGCTGCTGCTGTCGCTAAAATATTATCGTCGTCGGGATCACGGCTGACTGGCGAAGAGAGGTAAACGGGCGTCACAGATCGCATTTGCGAACGAAGCAATTTGGTCGCCTCATTTGCAGTCTCTTCTGAGTATTTGAATCTGGTAACTAATTTTTCCTTTACTTCGTTCAAGATGAAATCCGAAGTAAAAAGTTCATGACTTAAAGCGCAATACTCAAAGACCTCATAACAAAACCCGCGCGAGATGAGTGCCGAGATCAAGACATTTGTGTCTAGTACAATTCTCACGAAACAAGTTCAAAAACTTCATCGTCCGTGTAAGACTTGTCGGATTCGGCCATCATTCGCTCTCGCAAAGTCCGGAACCGCCGTAAAAATAAGTAGTCTTGCAGAGCTTTGGCAGCATAAACAGGCTCGCTTACACCTTCTTCACGAGCGGCTTCGCCTAGCTTAATTTTGACATCGGATGGTAGTTCAAGCGTTAACGTAGCATTCATAAAGCCTCATTATTGCGATCAAGGCAATTCTAACAGTGCGTTGCGCTAAAATAAAGAAAAATCCGATCGGCCGTTTCGTGTTCGTTTTCCTTATCGAACCTACAACCTACTAAAACGATGAGTTTTATCGGCGGCTAGGCCAATTACAATCGCTCGAACCTCGCCTGGAAAAATCGCAGATACTTTGGCTCATGGACCATCTTCAGGCCGCGTGCATTGTCGCGGTCCTCGTAAACAGCGCGGACCGATTCGGCGACGACATCCATATGTGCCTGCGTGTAAACGCGCCGCGGTATGGTCAGACGCGTTAGCTCGAGTTTAGGGTAATTGTGGTCGCCTGTCTCGGCGTTGCGGCCGGCCGATGCGATGCCGCGTTCCATCGAACGAATCCCTGAATCTAGATAGAGCTCGGCCGCGAGCGTCTGGGCCGGAAACTTGATCTGCTCGAGCTGCGGATAGAACGCCTTGGCGTCCAGAAAGATCGCGTGGCCGCCGACCGGATGGACGATCGGGATCTCCCAGGTCGTCAGCAGTTCGCCGAGGTATCGGACCTGCCCGATCCGCGAATGGATGTGCTCGTCCTGCACGCTTTCGGCGATACCGACGGCCATCGCCTCGAGGTCGCGTCCGGCGAGGCCGCCATAGGTATGCAACCCTTCGTAAACGACGACGAGATTACGCAGTTCCTCAAACATCTCTTCGTCGTTGACCGCCAGCCAGCCGCCGATATTGACGAGGCTGTCCTTTTTCGCGCTCATCCACGCGCCGTCCGTGTAGCCGCAAAATTCCCGCAGGATCGCCGCGATCGACCTATCGGCGTAGCCGGCCTCGCGTTCTTGAATGAAGAACGCGTTCTCGACCATTCGCGTCGCGTCGAGGAAAAGCTTGATGCCATGCTTATTCGTCAGATCGCGCAGATCTTTGATATTGGCCATGCTCACGGGCTGGCCGCCCGCCATG
>CAZVDM010000036.1:0-25805 GCA_964625555.1 uncultured Chloracidobacterium sp. | reverse complement strand
GCAAGACTCGATCGACAATGGCATGCTGCTCCATAACGAACTCGCCAAGTCAGCGAGCGAGCTTTACGGCTTCGATTTCGATCAGGAGGGAATCGACGTCCTGGAAAAGGCGGGAACAAAGAACTTGTATCAAGCCGATCTCGAGAAGCTCGACGAAGTCGATCTTAACGAATCTTTCGATGTGATCATTGCGGGCGAGATGATCGAACATCTCAATAATCCAGGTCTTTTCTTACAAGGCATCCAGCGGTTTATGACGCCGGAAACCAAGCTTGTGATCACGACGATCAACGCGTACGCCGCCCATCGTTTCGCCGTATACGCCTTGCTGGGAAAGAAGGGCATAAACGAACCGGTGCATCCAGATCATGTCGCATACTATTCATTCAAAACGTTGAAACTCGTCATCGAAAGGTCTGGGCTCAGAATCAACGATTTCAGATTCTACGATATCGGCCCCGAGCACCGGCCATTCAATCCGTGGTATTTGAATATGATAAACGATGTCGCCGTGGCGATCTCGCCCCAGTTAAGCGACGGTGTTATAGCCGTTTGCAGCCTTGGAGATGATAAATAACGCGAATCGATGGCCACGAACTCTTCTCAATCACATGCGCACGACGGCCCGCTGGCGATGGCCCGCACAGGGCTTCACGACCGTGTCATTGAACTTGTGAAAGAGCACTTTCCCGAGAAAGCGCGAATTGCGGATCTGGCCGCGGGGCAGGGAGCGTTTTCAGTCAGGCTTCGCGATCTCGGACACGAAATTACGGCGATAGATGGATTTTCCGAAGCGTGGAAGGTTCCGGACATTGAGCTGAAGATCCAAAATCTAGACGGCGAATTTGCGGCTGAGATCGTCGCCGACGATAATAAATATGACGCCGTGATCGCGATCGAGATAATCGAACATCTCGAGAATCCGTTTCGTTTCGCCCGCGAATGTGCAAAATTGCTAAAACCGGGCGGTTTATTGTTTTTGACGAGTCCAAATGTTGAGTCGGTATATTCACGGATAATTTTCTTTTATACCGGACGGTTAAATTCGTTCGGGGCATACGAAACTGTCCGCCCGGCACACATTACGCCGATCTTCAAATGGAAGCTCGATATGTTGCTCGATGAGGCCGGATTTACTGCGATCCACGAGGAGTTTGACGAAGAGATATTCGTCACCGGAACAAATTTAAAGGTTCGATTGAGTGCAAAGATCGCAAAACTGATCGCACCGTTCGTAAAGGGAAGTAAAGGCGGAAACGGGCGCATTGTGGTAGCAAAGCTTAAGTAATGGCAACACCAGTCACAAACATTGATCTCAAGCCAAAAGGACGCGGGAACATCCTCCTTCCGATCGTCATTATTTGGGGCTTGATGGCTTTGCTTGGATTCTGGTTCGTCTGGCTCGAAGATGGATTTGGCGAGGCTTTCAAGGAATATTACCTCCTGCCGTGGGCGGTGCTTGCGGGCGTCGTAGTTCTCGCTCCGTCGGCATACCTGTTCTTTATTGGAAAATTCGATCCGTTCCATCCGCTCGTATTTGCGGCGTGGAGTTACGTCTTTCCGGCATTCGTGCTAGGAGGCGTGATCGTGGCATTTAAGTGGGTCGATCCCTATTTTCTGGTGTTTATAGACGATCCGCAATACAACTTGCCTCTCAGCCTTGTTTATATTTCGCTCGGATTCCTTGGTTTAACAGTTGGCTATTATCTTCCGATAGGAAGATATTTTGCCGACAAGGTGGAACCGCGTCTTCCGAAGTGGGAATGGAAACCTGAGCGAGTGTGGACTGCTGGCGTCGCACTATTGATCGGCGGCCTCGGGATCAATATCATTGGATTCCTGCAGGGCATCATGGGGTTTCAGCGAACGGTCGAGTTCGGCACCTATGACGCCGTTCTCTACTTTCTGTTGATCTTGTTATCAGAGGGGAGCATGCTGTTATGGCTCGCCATCTTCAGTACAAAGGAGAAGACCGGAGCGTATTACGTCGTTCTGGCGATCCTTTTGGCGTTCCTTCCGCTTAGGATGGCGCTACTTGGCAGCCGTTCCAGTCTTCTAATATCGATGTTTCCGATCGCAATGGCATTCCGCTATTCGGGCCGGAAATTGCGTTGGCAGACCTCATCGGTATTTGGCGGATTATTGATTCTAGCTGTAATTATCGGGGTAATTTACGGTACGTCATTCCGAAATATCAAAGGCTCCGAAGGCCGTATGGAGGCCGGTGACTATGCCGGACAGATCGCGGCGACAATTGATTACATTACCAATGAAGATCCGGTCGTCCTTGCCCAAAACGGAGCGCAGGCTCTGGCTGACCGTATCGAAAACCTAAGCTCGGTAGCGGTCGTCGTCGCCAATTATGAACGCCTAGCCCCTTACGAGGCTAGTTACGGACTCGAAAACAATATCATTAATGATACGCTGACGTCATTCATTCCGAGATTTCTATGGAACGAAAAGCCGCCGACCTCCGACGCCCGGGCGTATAGCGCTCTTTATTTTAGTTTTGGTGACAATTCGTTTGCGATTTCGCCGTTTGCTGACCTATTGCGCAACTTTGGTCCCGTCGGAGTGCCGCTCGGTATGCTCGTTCTCGGGATATATCTGCGTCTGATCTATTCATTGCTAATTGAGTCCGCATCGCCCTCAATGTGGAAAAAGGTAGCCTATTTTCCACTGCTCACTCTCGTCAGTTACGAGGCGTTTTACGGCCCGATCTTTCCGTCGATCGTTCGTACCGTCGTAGTGCTTGTGATAAGTTTGTTTATTGTAAATTTGATCGTAAGAACGAGGGTAAAGAACTGAGATGAGCACGGCACAGGAAAAATGGGAGTATTTCGGGGAGAACGATCCGTACTGGGCGGTTTCGACCTACGACAAATTTAAATCGGAGCAAATTGGCGATTCAGCGAAAATAGAGTTTTTCCAATCCGGAGAAGTTCAGATCGAATGCGTGTGGGGTCAGATAATGCGGCATTTCGACGCAAACTTCAGTCCGAACAACGCACTTGATTTTGGTTGCGGCGTAGGTCGATTGGTGTTCCCGCTTGCCTCCCATGCTAAAACAGTTTACGGAGTTGATATTTCACGTCCGATGCTCGTTGAAGCTCAAGCAAACGCTGAGAAAAAGGGAATTTCAAACGTCATATTTCAGCAGACTGAAGAATTTCTCTCAGCAACGGAGCCTAGATTCGACCTGCTACATTCTTCGATCGTATTTCAGCATATTGAACCTAAGATCGGCCTTGAAATTTTGACGCAGATGCTCGACCGTTTGAATCCGGGCGGCATCGGCGTGCTTCAGTTCACTTACAAAAATCCCTCAAGCGCCATCGAACGCCTACGCTTTGCTGCTTACCGCGACCTACCGTTTGTCTATAGATTGCGTAATCTGGTCAAGGGACAAAAGAACGAACCGCTAATGCCAATGTATGTTTACGACCTGACCGAAGTACTGTCGCTGATCCGTACAAATAATTGTGATGAGTGCCTAATGAGTTTCAGCGATCATGGCTTCTACGGGGCCACCATTTATTTTCAGAAGAAGAGCACGTCTGTATGAGCAAAACGCTGAATGCCTTGAAGTGGGGAATTTCTCGCGGTAAGGAATCACAGAATTTTTTAGGAGCAAAATGGATCGGCTCATTTCTCGGCAAAGTCAGCGAAAAAAATCGCCGTATTTGGGCGTTACGGATCTTGTCGCTAAGTCCGCACTATTTTCTGGACCGCGAGGACCCGATATACGCGGGCATGAGCAATGATGAATACCTCAACGCGACGTTCGATTCGCTAATTGACTCACGCGAAAACATCTACCAAAAAATACTAAGGCCGTATTTGTCGGGCGAGGATATTGTCCTTGATTACGGCTGCGGCCCCGGACTCTTGGCACGCGTGACCGCACCGCACGTCAGCAAGATCTATGCTATGGATATCTCCGCTGGAGCGGTCGCATGCGCGAAGATCGTCAATCCGGTTGAAAACGTGGAGTATATTGTTGCTGACGAAAAGGGCCTCTCAGCAATTCCTGACGCCGGCCTTGATGCTGTCTACAGTTTCGCGGTCATCCAACATCTCACCAATGACATTTTTGAGATCGTATTGAAGAACTGTGAGGCGAAATTGAAGCCCGGAGGGCGACTTATACTGCATATCCAATTGACTGACGATATCTGGCAGTCAGAAGACCAGTACAAAGCGGATAGTTCTGTCCATGGGAAGATAAAATACGAGCTTGGACTCCACTGTTTCGGCAGGACCGAACAAGAACATATCGACATTGTTTCGCGACACAATTTTGTTGATATCGAGATCAATAAGCTCGAAGATTTTGTTCCGGAATTTGCACATGAAGTTCATTCTCAACGCTTACTGGTTGCTCGTAAAGCGTCGTAAACTATGAAAAAGACGGTCTTTACAAACGGCTGTTTTGACATCATTCATCCAGGTCACATCGACTTATTGTCAAAGGCCCGGGCTCTAGGCGACCACCTCGTCGTCGGAATAAACAGCGACGAGTCCGTTCGGAAAATGAAAGGGGATGGCCGTCCCTTTGTAGATCAGGAATCCCGAAAAGCAACACTTCTTGGACTTGAATCTGTCGATGAAGTTCATATTTTCGATGAACTTACTCCCGAAGATCTCATAAGAAGGATCACCCCCAACGTACTTGTTAAAGGCGGCGATTGGTCGCCGGACGAGATCATCGGAGCTGATCTTGTCCGTGCCAACGGCGGCGAGGTACATTCGCTGCCGCTGTTGGAAGGGTATTCATCGAGCAAAATAGTTGACCTGATCAGAATGCAGAACTCCACGCGTGAGCGAGGAAAGACCAATCAAAGTTCCGGTTCAGCAATTGAGAATTCTCTGGACCAGCACCTCGACCTGATTCAGCTCATTCGTTCGTCGCAACTTGAGGTCATTCGGGAATGTGCGGAACTCATTTTTGAAACGTTCAAAAACGGTAAAAAGGTCCTGATTGTCGGGAACGGAGGCAGCGCGGCAGATGCCCAGCACATCGCCGCGGAATTTGTCGGACGCTACGAAACTGATCGAATAGCCCTGCCGGCGATCGCACTGACAACAGACACTTCGTCGCTCACCGCACTTGCGAATGATTTCGATTTTGACCGCGTTTTCACGCGGCAGATCGATGCTCTCGCATCAGAAGGTGATCTGCTGATCGCGATCAGCACTAGCGGTACTTCTTCAAACATCATCGCTGCTGTAATGTCTGCCCGTAATCGCGGCTGCCGGATCCTCGGCATGACCGGTAGCGAAGGCAAAAAACTTGCCGGCTTGTCTGACGCCTGCCTTTTGATACCGTCTCGTCGAACGGCGAGAATTCAAGAAGCACATATCACTGTCGCCCACATATGGTGTGAAATGATCGACGGTTGGATCGAGGAAAACGGCGGACTATGAGATTGCCTGATTCATTTTCAAACCTCAAGATCGCCGTCATTGGCGACGTTATGCTCGACCGATATTGGTGGGGCAACGTTACGCGTATTTCGCCCGAGGCTCCCGTTCCGGTCGTCAAACTCGGCCGCACCAGCGTCGCCGCCGGCGGAGCCGCAAACGTCGCCGCCAACATCGCTGGGCTTGGGGCCGCCGCGATCCTCGTCGGTATAACGGGCAAAGACATCGAGGCCGATATCCTACGCGGTCTGGTAAGCGAAAATCCGCTTATCGACTGCCGCTTCATTCAGCTCGACAGACGCGATACCACGCTCAAGACCCGCATCGTCGCACACAACCAGCACGTCGTCAGGCTCGATCAGGAAACAACCGAACCTATAAATGAATCTGCGACCGAAGCCGTGATCACCGAGATCTCGGCAGCGATAAATCAGGCAGATGCTGTGATCGTATCGGACTACGCCAAAGGATTATTGACCGAAAATGTGCTGGCCGAGATCTTTCGCCTGGCACAAACTGATGAAAAGATCGTTGTCGTCGACCCTAAATCGACCGATTTCACAAAATATAGCGAAGCGACAGTCGTAACACCAAACCTAAAGGAAGCGGCAGCGGCGATGCAATATCCGATCGATTCGGCTGAAATGGTCGAAAAGCTGCGATACGACATACGATCGGCCCTTGGTCTGAGAACCCTTTTGATAACCGAAGGCGAAAACGGCATGACATTGCTAGACGGAAGCGACGAACCATTCCATCTCGCCGCTCTTGCAAAGGATGTTTTCGACGTAACCGGGGCCGGCGACACGGTGATCGCGGCCTTTTCAGTTGCCGCGGCAAGTGGAATGAACTTTCGAGAAGCTGCCACTCTCGCGAATATCGCCGCCGGCATCGCGGTTGGCCACATTGGAACGACGGTCGTAACTCGACGCGAGATCGAACATTTTATAAGCACCGAAACGGAGCTGGCTCGAGGTGTATGAAGACACGCATTCTCTACGTCGAACGCCAGCAATCGCTATTTGTCAGCATTGAAAAGGTCTTTCGCCAAGTCGCAGCGAGTTTGTCGGATGAGCGTTTCGAGACGGCTTTTCAACAAGTACCGTACGGCAACAACTTCGTCAGCGTGATCAAGAATCTTCTCTTTTTCCACGCTGACAACACCGACATCTATCATATAACCGGCCACATTCACTATGTAGCTCTATTATTGCCGTCAAAACGGACCGTCCTGACAATACATGACTTGAGGTTTTTGTTTGAACGAACAGGCCTAAGGCGTTATGTACTTAAGAAACTAATGCTCGACTGGCCACTCCGCCGGCTGCGTTACATAACAGCTATCTCAGAGGCGACACGCAACGAGATTATCGAACACGCGCCGTACGCCGCAGAAAATATCCGCGTCATCGAAAACCCGCTCGGCCCGCAGTATTTAGAGGCTGAATCAAGTGAATTCAACACCGAGTGCCCGTTGATCCTCCAGATCGGCACAATGGAAAATAAGAATGTTCCAAATCTGATCCGCGCACTCGAGGGCATCCGTTGTAAACTGCGGATCATCGGCCCGCTGGATGATAAGATATCTGCGGAACTCGCTCGGACAAGGATCGATCACGAAAACGTCGTCCACGTCGATGACGAAGGTATGCTCGCGGCATATCGCGACGCGGATATCATCGCTTTTTGCTCAACGTACGAAGGCTTCGGTCTGCCGATCATCGAAGGCCAGGCAATGCGAAAGCCCGTAATAACCAGCAATATCAGCCCAATGCTCGAAGTTTCAGGCATGGTCGCTGAGCTGATCGACCCGCACGATTTTGCGAGCATTCGTTCCGGGATCCAGCGGATCATCGCCGATAAACAGCATCGCGATCGGATGGTCGAACTCGGAGTGGAGAACGCAAAGCGCTTTGAGGCGACAACCATCGCAGAAAAATACGGAGCACTTTACGACGAGGTGCTTGAAAAGGACAAATGATCAGAATTCTCATCTTTGGAGCCAACGGAATGCTCGGCCACAAGCTTGTTCAGCAGTTTGGTCCGAAGTTTGACGTATTCGGAACGATCCGTGGAACGTTCGAAGCAGTCGAAAAATACGGCATTTTCGATCAAGCTAAAATCATTGAGGAGGTCAGTGCAACCGACATCGCATCGATCGAGGCGGCAGTCCAAACCGCACAGCCCGACGTAGTCATCAACGCCATCGGCATTATCAAACAGGTTCCGTCGGCCAAGGACGTCATAACGACACTTGAGATTAATTCGATCTTTCCGCACCGCCTCGCCGAGTTTGGCGAGAAATACGGTTTTCGCTTGATCACGATCAGTACGGACTGTGTTTTCGACGGCGTCAGGGGCTTCTACAACGAAGAAGACACGCCAAATGCGACCGATCTCTACGGCAAAAGCAAGAATCTCGGCGAGATCACGGGACCAAATTGCCTGACTATACGTTCATCGATCATCGGCCGCGAACTCGACTCCTCGCACAGCCTGATCGAGTGGTTTCTGACAAAAAGAGGTAAAACCATAAAAGGATTCGCAAATGCAATATATTCCGGCTTTCCAACTATCGTTTTTGCCGATATACTTGCTAGTTTGATCATTGATCACAAAGACCTTAGCGGTTTGCATCACATCGCTGCCGAGCCGATCAACAAATTCGATCTACTTACGCTGGTCAATAAATATTTTAACGCAGGTGTAACTCTCGATCGCGACGAAGATTTCCGTATCGACCGCAGCCTCGACGGTAGCCGATTTGCGAATTTGACCGGATTCAAGCCGCGGCCCTGGGAGGAAATGATCAATCGAATGGCAGGAGATCCGACGCCGTACGACAGTTTTAGATTAAAATAATGGAACTCGAAGGAAAACGCATTCTTGTCACCGGCGGCACTGGTTCGCTTGGTCAGACGCTCGTTAGACGGTTGCTCTCCGGCGAAATGGGCAAGCCGGCCGGCATTACCGTATTTTCGCGGGACGAGGCTAAACAGCACTACATGAGGCTCGAGTTTCTCAACCGCGAGACGGCCACAGACGATGTAATTTACGAAAATTCTCAAAACCTGCTCAAATTCCGGATTGGTGATGTCCGCGATTATGCCGCATTGCTGACGGCGATGCGCGAGGCAGATATAGTCTTTCACGCAGCGGCCTTGAAACAAGTACCGTCGTGCGAATATTTTCCGTACGAAGCGGTGCAAACGAATATCGGCGGCGCTCAGAATGTCGCACGCGCAGTTCGCGAGAATGACCTGTCAGTTGAGGCTGTCATTGGGATCTCAACCGACAAAGCCTGCAAACCGATCAACGTCATGGGCATGACAAAGGCCTTGCAGGAACGCATCCTGATCGAAGCCAATCGCGATTCACAGAAAACGACATTCAACTGCGTCCGATACGGCAACGTCATCGCTTCACGCGGTTCGATCGTCCCGCTATTTGTCGAACAGATCGGTAAAGGCCAGACGCTAACTATTACCTTACCGGAAATGACACGTTTTCTACTCAGTCTCGACCGGGCGGTCGATACCGTATTCGAGGCGATCAGGGCAAAACGTCGCGGCTGTACATTTGTACCCAAAGTTCCGGCCGCAAATATCACCGATGTCGCTAAAGCCCTGATGGGCGATCGCGAAGTGCCGATTATATTTACCGGTATTCGTCCCGGCGAAAAGATCCACGAGATCATGGTCAGCGAAGAAGAGTGTTTCCGCACGATCGAGGCGAACGGATATTACGTGATCTTGCCGGTGCTTCCCGAATTGAGAGATTCCGACGAAGTAACAACGGTTCTTACGAGTGAGTATTCGTCCAAAGACAACAATGTCTCGATCGCCGAACTGAAGGCATTGCTTTCCGGAGCCAGCGTCGAGATCGAAAGATTTATGTCAGGAAAATAGATCTTTGTGTGCTTTTGTGCCTTTTCGCGGCCAATAAATTCTTATGAAAATAATGACCATTTTCGGGACCCGGCCCGAGATCATCAGGCTTAGCCTCGTGATGAAAGTGCTTGATCAGCACTGCGAGCACGTCACCGTTCACACCGGACAAAATTATCACGAGAGCCTAAGCGACATCTTTATCAAAGATCTCGACGTCCGCACGCCAGACCTTCATCTTGGCATCCGTTCAAACTCATTTTCCGAGCAGATCGGCCAGATCGTGGCGAAATGCGATGACGCGATCGCCGAGCTAAAGCCTGACCGCATACTGATCCTTGGCGATACGAACAGCGCTCTTTCGGCAATTACTGCTGCCCGCCGAAATATTCCTGTCTATCATATGGAGGCCGGAAACCGATGCTACGACGACCGCGTGCCTGAGGAAGTGAACCGCCGGATAATCGATCATTCGAGCACGATCCTGCTGCCTTACACGGAACGAAGCAAGGAGAATCTTGTTCGAGAGGGAATCGAACGCGACCGCATTTTCGTCACCGGCAATCCGATCAAAGAGGTGCTCGATCATTTTTCGCCGCAGATCGAAGAAAGTGAGATCGTCAAACAATTGGATGTTCGCCCATTCGACTATTTTCTCGTGACGCTTCATCGAGCCGAAAACGTGGATATTCCCGAACGCTTGGTGAAGATATTCAAGACTTTTTCTGATATATCCGAAAAATTTGATAAGGAGGTCCTCGTCAGCGTTCATCCGCGTACACGCGAAAAATTGGATCAATTCGGCATCGCACCTGCATCAGAAAAGGTAAGGCTAATGGATGCACTGGGTTTTTTTGATTTCGTAAAACTCGAAAAGAACTCGCTGGCTGTGCTTACAGACAGCGGAACCGTGCAGGAGGAGTGTGCGATCTTCGGCATCCCGAATATCACGCTTCGCGACGTCACCGAACGCCCTGAGACAATCGAATGCGGAAGCAACATCCTCGCCGGGGCCGAACCCGAATCTATCATCCGCGCCGTAGAATTAGCCATCGCACAACCCGCAGCATGGACGCCGCCAAAGGAATACATGGTCGAAAACGTTTCCCAGACAGTCAGTAAGATCATGCTTGGCTACCTCAGTCTACGAAACCATCACTCCTGACGTTCGCCGGAACAAATGAAAAAGATCCTGGTCATCTGTGATTACTATCTTCCGAGCGTAAACAGCGGCGGTGGAATGTGGACGGTTGTGAATTTCATTGACCGTTTTTCCGACCGCTACGAATTTTTCGTTTTGACGCGCAATTACGACAGCCCCGGCGACACGACTCCATACACATCGGTAAAGACGAACGACTGGAACAACATGGGAAAGACCCGAGTTTTCTATGCGTCGAACGAAAGGCTGACTGCCGAGTCGGTAGCAGCGATCGTGAATGAGGTCGGTCCCGATTGCATTTTCCTCAATAGCGTTTTCGGCACGCCGGTCGTTAAGTTCCTGACGGCCCGGCGTAAGAAAGCTGTCGGTAACATTCCCGTCGTTATTTCGCCGACCGGAAATCTCGCAAAAGGTGTATTGGTTCAGAAGCGGCTCAAAAAAAAGCTCTTTTTGGCTATCGCGAAGATATTGGGTCTTTATAATGGTTTGATCTGGAAGCCTTCGTCAGAACTCGAGTCAGATGAGATCCGCAGCGTTTTTGGCAGCGGAAATACGATGATGATCGCCCCCGACCTTACGCCGAGATCAATTCTCCCTGAATATTCTTTCGATCAGAAACTGCCGAAACAAAGCGGGTCCGTGCGGTTCATCTTTCTCTCTCGAATCGTAAAGAAAAAGAATCTTGGCTTTCTTCTCGACTGCTTGAAAGAAATAACCGAAGGCAACGTGACCGTCGACATAGTCGGCCCGCAGGAGGACACGGATTATTGGAATGAGTGTCTCGGTAAGATCGCGGCGCTGCCGCATAATATCGTTGTAAATATAGTGGGCAGTGTAACTTACCTTGTTGGACTTGATCTTTTACTTGAAGATCATTTTTTTGTGTTACCTACAAGGAATGAGAATTTCGGCTATGTATTTATCGAAAGCCTCGCTGCAGGCACCCCGATAATTATTAGCGATCAGACCATTTGGGGCTCGGTTGAGAACGAGACCGCGGGTTGGGTGATCCCGCTCGACGATAAACTTCGGTGGGTTGAGACGCTTAGACGATGTGTAATGATGGATAACCCCGAGTATGCCGGAATGGCTGCATCAGCGCGTCGATATGCTGAAGAGTGGCTGGCTGACGCCACATTAGAGAACGCTACTGCTCGAGTATTTGACTATGCGCTTGAGCATAAACCAGATTAATGAACGTCCTAAGTGAGAATACGCAGAAACTCTGGGTCGTTTCAGAGCTTTACTATCCGGAGGAAACCTCGACGGGCTATTACCTGACTCGAACAGCGGAAGCTATGGCCGAAGCTTTCGACGTGAAGGCGATATGCGGACAGCCGAACTACGCCGCCCGTGGCACGCGTGCCGCGAAACACGAAACACGAAAGGGTGTTGAGATATTTCGTGTCGGCGGAACGACGCTGAATAAGAATGTTATCTTTTTCAAGCTTATCAACATGGTGACCCTCAGCATTGCGATATTATTCAAGGCCCTCTTCAACTTTCGACCGAAAGACCGGGTTTTAGTCGTTACAACGCCGCCGACACTGCCCTTTGTGACAGCGATCGCGGCTCTGCTGCGTGGTGCTCATTACGTCCTGGTCATTCATGACAATTACCCGGAAATACTGCTCGCTGCCGGGAAATGCAAAGAGGGCGGGATCCTTGCGTCCACCCTAAACTTTTGTAATCGCTGGCTCTATAAGCATTCGTCGAAGATAATTGTCGTCGGCCGGGATATGGAAAAGCTCGTGGAACAAAAGACCGCCGGTCTGGATGTTCCGGTCTCAGTGATCCAGAACTGGGCCGAACTTGAAACTGTCGAGCCAACACCAAGGGCCGAAAATGCACTGCTCAAAGAGCTGGATCTGGAAGAAAAATTTGTCTTTCTGTATGCAGGAAACATGGGCTACCCTAACGATATCGAGACCATCGTCGAATGCGCAGACCGTTTAAGAGATAATGCCAACATACATTTCATTTTCCTTGGTACCGGAGTGAAAGAAAGGGCACTGCGCAAAAGCATCGAAGAGATGAAGCTCACAAATGTGACCCTCCTAGCTCCAAAGCCGCGTGGCGAACAGACAATATTCTTAAATGCCTGTGATGTGGCACTCGTTTCGCTCGTCGCAAAAATGTGCGGTGTTTCGATGCCAAGCCGAACATATAATATCCTCGCCGCGGGCAAGCCGATGCTTGCCCTTACTGACGATGAAAGTGAACTCGCGATGGTAATTGACGAAGACGGAGTCGGTTGGCACGTACCGCCCGGCAATTCCGATCGTTTGATAGCTGCAATAAACGAGATCTACGAAAAACGTGGTGTTCTGGAAGAGTACGGTCAACGGGCACGGGCATCAGCCCTCGAAAAGTATTCTCTCGCGGTGGCATCCCGTAAATATATTGACGCTCTAACATTGTAAGAACTGTGCTTAAGCCCGAATATCTCATATTCTTCATCTCGCTCGCCGTCACGTATATCGGTGTCCGGTGGTTCCGTACCTGGTCAATTCGCAAAGGCTATCTGGACCACCCGAACGAACGCAGCTCCCACGAGAATCCGACACCACGCGGAGGTGGACTCGTCATAGCCGCCGTAACGCTTGCGGCATATATCGGCAGTTCGTGGGTGCTAGATTACAAGTTGTCCTTGGGATTCATTGCCGGAGCACTTCTGATCGTCTCTGTCAGTTGGCTTGACGACGTCTTTTCGCTGTCCTTCGGATGGCGGCTTTTGGTGCATCTTGTCGCAGCAGCGGCTGTGATCGCCGACGTCGGATATTTTGAAGAGCTCTCCATACCTTTCGTCGAAGCCCCGCTCCACCTCGGAGTTTTCGGCATGGTCATTTCGTTGATCTTGATCGCTTGGTTTGTAAATGCCTACAATTTTATGGACGGTATCGACGGGCTCGCAGGCATACAGGCCGTCGCTGCGGGGCTCGGATGGCTGTTGATCGGCATTTTGATGGACATTCCGACCGCGACTGTGATAGGCGGCGTTGTTCTATTCTCGAGTATCGGTTTCCTCATCCACAATTGGCAGCCGGCAAAGATATTCTTGGGCGATGCCGGAAGCGCATTTCTTGGGTTTACATTTGCGTCGATGCCTTTTTTGCTCCGCGAACAGGGAACTGTAAGGCCGGCTTTGCTTCCCATCGTCGCCGTGCTTTTTGTTTGGCTTTTTGTATTTGATTCGGCTCTGACCGTATTGAGGCGTCTTCTGCGGGGTGAGCGTGTCTGGACCGCACATCGCGAGCATCTATATCAAAGAATGGTGATCGCCGGCCGTTCCCATCAATTTGTCAGCATATTGTATGGCTTAATCGCGGTCGTGATCGCCGTACCGGCCGCATTGATGGTCAATATTCATTATTCGTCGACATCGTACCTATTAGCCGCGATCGTGATTTTATCGGTTGCAATAACATTGGCGATAGCTTACCGCTCACGTCCCGTCCCATAGGCATTTATGAATGAATTCGCCTTCGAATCATATGGTGTTCGGACACGAGTCGAATGCTCAAGCAACGAACTTCTCGAGAAGGCTTCCGCGATCGTGCGCCGGACGATGCTCGACCGAATCACGCCAATTGACGGAGGCGACGCGGACCACATCCTAATTTTGCGCAAAAAAGGGCCGGGCTTTTTCATGGAACTCAACGGCGAAGATCTGGGAGATAGTCAAACAGAGTGGGTCTTTCTTAAATATTTCGACACGCGTATCCGGCTGCTGATCGCTGAACATGCTTTGGGTTTCGTATTTATGCATGCGGGCGTCGTTGCTTGGAATGATAAGATCTTGATATTTCCGGCCGACAGTTTTAGCGGCAAGACCACACTTGTGCATGAGTTCGTAAAAAGGGGGGCGGTCTATTATTCTGACGAGTATGCTGTTTGTGACCGTTACGGCAACGTGCATCCTTTCCCGAGAATGTTGTCGGTGCGCGATGAAGGCGGCAATTACATAAAGACTGATGTTTCGGTGGAGTCGCTCGGCGGCAACAAAGGTGTTGACCCGAAGCCCATTTCGTTGGTACTATTGACAAAGTATCGTCGCCGAGCTCGCTGGAACCCGGTGATACTGACTCCCGGACTGGGTTTGATGAAAATGATGCCTCAGGCTATTTCCTTGAGATTTCACTCAAAGTTCACAATCGAAGTCTTGAACCAAATCACGAAGCGTGCCATAATCGCTGAGAGTTTGAGAAGCGGCGCAACGACTGCAGTCAACAAAATCATTGATTTTGTTGACAATTTGTAAAACTGAGTTACAATATTCTAACTTTACTGGTGTTTAACACTTTCTTTTGGAGAAGATGATGATGAATCCGCTGAATCCGATCGCCCGCAGTAATGGGCTTGTTGTCCAGGAAATGCCGGACGAGGTCCTGGTATATGATCTGGACTCAAATAAGGCCCATTGCCTGAATGAAACTGCTGCGTTTGTTTGGAAATCGTGCGACGGAACCAATTCGGTTGCAGATATAGTTCGCGAATTTGAAACGAATATTGGCGGCCGCGTTAGCGAGGACTTTGTCTGGTTGGCGATCGATCAACTCCACGAGAATGGTCTTATGGCTGCGGGAACCGCGCCGAAATTCGCCGGCCAATCTCGCCGCGAGGCTTTGAAAAAGATCGGCCTGGCATCGATGGTCGCACTTCCGGTAATCGCGTCGCTGGTCACTCCGCAAAGCGCCTTAGCCTCCGGTTCGTGTGGTTGCATCAATCCGGGAGCCTGTGCTCCACAGACGGGCTGTCCGAATTTAGCGAATTGCAATCCGTCCGGCATTTGTGCTCCGTAAGTAATAGATTAGCGGTTTATTTTTCTTAGAGTAGTGAAGGTGTAATATCTTTGCTACTCTTTTGTTGTGTCAGGGATCGATTCTAAATCCATCGTTCAATCTAGCGACAATGCAAAATGGGAATTGCTGCAAACCGCGATCGAAAGCTGCAGTATCCGCTCGGCGTTCGAATTGTTTCGATCGAACACCGTCGAACCAGTCCTTATCAAAGGCTGGGCTGCCGGCCGGTTTTATCCAAAAGGCAGTTCTCGTCCAACTTCAGACGTTGACCTAGCAGTTGCAGCCGCTGACTTTGCGAATGCCGACCGGCTCGCCCGTTCGAGCAAAACCGGCGGCCTCGTCATCGATCTCCATCGTGAGCTTCGACATCTTGATACTTGTTCATGGCAAGACCTGTTCGCAAATTCGCACCTTGTGGACCTGGACGGCGAACAGATCCGAGTGCTTCGGCCGGAGGACCATCTCCGGGTGCTTGCGGTCCATTGGTTGACCGACGGCGGCTGGTTTCGCGATCGTTTATGGGACATCTATTACGCGATCGACAATCGGCCCGCAGATTTTGATTGGGGCCGATGTCTAGATTCGGTAAGTCCAATTCGTCGTCGTTGGATCATTTGCGTAATCGGCCTAACGCATAAGTACTTTGGGCTTGATATCGACGCTTTGCCGTTTGCAGCGGAATCCCGCGATCTTCCGACTTGGTTAATCAAGGCAGTCGAGCGGGAATGGGCGAGCGGCATACGCCTGTTGCCGTTGTATCGGTTTACTAGGGACCCGGGCGGATTTTTGAAGCAGGTGAAAAAGCGTTTACCGCCCAACCCGATTTACGCAACAGTCGACATGGAAGGGAGCTTTGACGCGACGACACGCATCCATTATCAGATCGGTACCATTGCTAAGAGAATTGTACCGTCGGTCCGGAAACTGATAGTTTCGGCCCGAGTAGAAATAGGAAATAATGGCAAATAGGCCCATCATACTTGCGATCGAATCCGCCATCCGCGGCGGGAGTATCGCTCTTTTCCAAAATGCTGAGATCGTGGACACGTGGCTTGGCGAGGGCGGCGTTTCGCGTGCCGAGGACCTGTTGTGGAACATCGATCGGATGCTCAAAAATCACGGCATTGCCAAAACTTTGCTCAACCAGATCGTCGTATCGATAGGCCCCGGCAGTTTTACAGGTATCCGAATCGGGCTCGCAACGGCAATGGGCCTTGCAACTGCATTAAATATCGATCTCGCAAAATATTCGATCCTTTACGCAATGGCAGCGAGCCAGGCGAACAACGAATCGCTGACAACCGCCGTTCCGGTAGGCCGCGGCGTGGTCTGTGTGCAGACATTTCGAAAGGATGATTCTGAAATCGTTGAGCTGACCGGCCCTATAGCCGTGATCGACGATAATTTTCAACAGGAGCTCCTGCGAAATGAAGTGATCACGCCCGAGTACTTTCCCCGTGGACTGGCGGGCAGTCTAATCGATGCTGTGAATG
The DNA here is from genome assembly GCA_964625555.1 of uncultured Chloracidobacterium sp. GTDB lineage: Bacteria > Acidobacteriota > Blastocatellia > Pyrinomonadales > Pyrinomonadaceae > OLB17. Next base: position 9,037 of record CAZVDM010000036.1, on the reverse strand, counting down.
ATAAACGGATCGCGCGGACAAACGAGCCGCTCTTTATCGCTAAGCCAGCCCACATATGATCGAGAACCGCATCCGCAGTATCGAAGCCTCTCACATCGGAGTGTTGATCGCGCTTGGCGAAGCTGCAAATCTCAGCCCGTGGACTGCACAAAGCTATCTCGACGAACTAAAAGAGCCGCGGTCGATCATGCTCAGGCTTGAATCGCCCGAAAACGAAACCATCGGCTTCATCGTCGGCCGCATTGTCGCCGCCGCTGATGATGAACACGCCGTTGATGCCGACATTTACAACATCGCCGTCGACCAGGCCGCACAGGGCAATGGAAATGGACAGTTGCTCCTCGACGAGTTTCTGGCGAAATGCCGCGAGTCGCTCGTACGCAGCGTTTGGCTTGAGGTTAGGGAATCAAACGAAACGGCCATCAAATTTTACGCGCGCAATGGTTTTTTAGCGGTTACGACGCGCAAACATTTTTATACCAACCCGCCCGAACACGCACTTTTGATGCGGCTTGACCTCGCCAAAAAATAATCTTATGCAAGCATAAAATTCTGCTTGATAATTGAAAGTTATTTGGCTAACATCAAGTTAAGCCCGTTACCATCCTGTTACAGCCTGGCCTCGGGTGAGATTCTCTTTTGAAAAGTGAGGTAATTCACGTTATGGACATGTCAACCGCTGATCCGGTGAGAGACGAACTGATAAAGACCGACCCAATGTTCCGCGATCTCGTTCACCAGCATCAGGATTATGAAAAACGGCTAGTAGAATTGGCACATCTTACCTACCCCAACGAAGACGAACAGCTCGAAGAAGTCACACTCAAAAAGAAAAAGCTCCTTATTAAAGATGAGATCTACGAAATAATGCACCGCCATCAAACCGGGCACTGACGTTAGCAATCGTTATATTGGATATATGAATTTTACGGCATCCGCATAATCAGCGGGTGCCGTTTTGAATTTGGCACGGTGTGGTCGCGAATGCGTAAGCGGCCCCGTTGAACGCAAATACCGCGCGGCCCGTGCCGAGGTCTGGAATGCTCACATTATCGGTTTCCTGCGGCAGGGCGATCTGCCCGACCGTCTTGCCTTTCTTCAGTTCGGCCAAGACTCCGGTTTCGCCGCCGTAGGTAAAGATCAGCAGCTGATTTACCGACGCGAACGAAATGTCCGCGATCCGTCCGCCCATTCGTTTCTTCCAGATAACACCGCCGTTGCTTGGATTGAAATAGTATACAAAATTGTCGAACGACGTCACGAGTAGGGCCCCGTTCACTTCGTAAATGCCGCTGACCTGTGCCCCGGCCTTGAATCTCCATCTCGCATCGACCGATACGACATTCCCGCGGGCATCGCCGTATACGATATTTCCGTTTGCCAGACCGCGTACCGCGGTCGGCTTATCGGACGACTTTACCGTCAAGTTGATCTCACCGGTCGCCGAAGCAAGCCGCAGGATCTGGCCGTCAACCGTACCGATCACGATCGATCCGACGCCGATAAACGAATCGCCCGTCACACCGCCGGTCGGTTTTCGCGTCCATTTCGTCTCGCCGGTGACCGCGTCGAACGCATAAACATCACCGCTTTGCGAGACAACGATCACTAAGCCGGCGTCGACACCGATCTTGAATGAATCAGCGGCCCCGAGTTGTATTTTCCTGCTCGTGATGCCGGTTTCTTTGCTGAGTATCCGCAGCGTCGATTCTTTCGGCTTCGCGGCATCGGTCGGGACCGAATCGGTCACGACAAACAGCCCCGCCGAGTCGGCGGACAGATTGGATGCGATCTCGCCGCCGAGTTCCGTCGACCATAAACGCGAGCCTGTCGCGATAGCGATAGCCGATACCTTCGCTCCCGGAGCGCCGACAAAGGCCGTCGCAGAGTCGGTCGTTATCGTCGAAAATGGCGCGTCCGGCTCGGCGACGGCCCAACAGCGGCTGAACTCGACCGTTTCGTCTATTTTTTCCTGCTTTTCCTGACCAAAACCGCTGCCCTGAAAGATACTTGTGCCGAGTATTATTGCAGAGGTAAGAAGGGAAATAGTATAGCGGAGCATTTTTGGATTCCGGGAGAATATCGGTCTGTTTTCGCCTTTTTCGCGACCTTTCACGGTTAATAACTTTCAATTTTATCACACGCGTGTGTCGTGTTATATTGATGGTCTAACTAAACAATTAGTTTACATAAATTAACCACAACAAGAGGAAACACTATGTCATTCAACAAAATAATTCTGGTTGGCAACCTTGGCCGCGACCCGGAACTACGTTACACGCCGCAGGGCGATGCCGTTTGCAGCTTCACGATAGCTACCAACGAAAGGAAAAAAGATAAGAGCGGCGAATTTCAGGACGTAACGACCTGGTTCAAGATCACGCTCTGGCGCAATCAGGCCGAGAACGCCGCGAAGTATCTGTCAAAGGGAAGACAGGTCTACATCGAAGGCCGTCTCGGCGTCGAAGAATGGACCGACCGCGACGGCAAAGACCGTTATACGCTCGCCGTGACAGCTACCGATATGCAGTTCATCGGTTCACGTGCTGACAGCGGTGGCGGGGAATATAGCGGCGGTAGCCAACGCGAAGACCACGACAGCGGCTTCACGGGCGCCGCTCCGGTCGCCAGTTCTGCATCGGCAGCACCGTCATCGGCGCCCGTATCCGCCCCGGCTGCAGCGGACGACGACATCCCGTTCTAGTCATGTCAGAACCGCCTGCGTAAGCGGGCGGCTTTCAACAAGCACCAGAATAAACTCGATCTATGGGAACGTGGAACGACGCCGACGCCCCGATCGCCTACCTGATCACGTTTCGGACATATGGAACATGGCTCCACGGCGACGTTCGCGGGGCGATTGATAAACAACACAACAACTTCGGTGGGCCAAGGGCCGATTCAAACATCATCCTCGAACAGCAAAATGCAGGCGCGCTGAAATCTGAGCCGTTCGTAATGAGTACACCGGCTCGCTCTGCCGTAGACGCGGCCATCCGTGAGGTCTGCGAGTTTCGAGACTGGAAGCTATACGCAGCGCATGTCGGAATGAACCATGTTCACGCGGTTACTTCTGCACACGCACCTTCGGACAAGGTTCTGTTGGATCTAAAAGCTTACTCAACAAGAAAGCTTCGGAGCGAGGGTTTGTGGACGTTTGATCACAGTCCTTGGGTAGATAAAGGCAGCAAACGGAAACTTTGGAACGATGACCATATCTATCACGCGTGTGAATACGTGATAAATGGCCAGGGTGGTGATCTACCGATATTCGACTAAGTCTTGTCAGAACCGCCTGCGTACGCGGGCGGCACTCTAGTTACTCATCGATCACGTTACTCGCAGCGAATTTCTGGTGTATCTTGGAGGCCGCCCGCTGACGCAGGCGGTTCTGACGCGGACGCCTAAACCCACTCGCCCATCTTTCTAAATTTATCGTAGCGCTCCCGGACGAGGGTCTTTCCGTCTTTCTTTGACAGTTCATCCAAAGCCTTAACGATAGACTTTTTAAGAGAAGCAGCGATCTTGGTGAAAGCCGCGCCGCGTTTGTCCTTTTTGTCGTCGCCGATGGTCCAGGAGACAGGTTCGGGGATTATTTCGTCGATGATGCCGAATTTTATTAGGCTGTCGGCGGTTAGCTTTAAGCCTTCTGCGGCATCGGGGGCTTTTTCGGCGGATTTCCAGAGGATGGCGGCGCAGCCTTCGGGCGTGATGACGGAATAGACGGCGTTCTCCATCATCAGAACGCGGTCGCCGATGCCGATGGCGAGAGCACCGCCACTGCCGCCTTCGCCCAATACAACGACCACGACCGGCACCTTCAGCGAAGCCATCTCGCGCAGATTAAAAGCGATCGCCTCGGCCTGGCCGCGTTCTTCGGCGTCGATGCCGGGGTAAGCGCCGGGCGTGTCGATGATGGTGACGATCGGCCGTCCGAATTTCTCAGCCATACGCATGACACGCATCGCCTTGCGATAGCCTTCGGGCTTGGACATCGCAAAGTTCCTATGCCGCCGCTCGTTGATATCGCGGCCCTTTTGCTGGCCGATGACCGCGACCTCGCGGCCGTCGATCTTCGCAAAACCGGTCACCATCGCCGGGTCGTCCGCATACCGCCGGTCGCCGTGGACCTCCACAAAATCCGTAAAGATCTCGCTAAACAGATCCATCGCATAAGGCCTCTCCGGATGCCTCGCCGTCTGAACACGTTCAAATGCAGCAGTCGTCATAACCAATATCTTAAATCAATCCCGCGAGATGCAGAAGCCCGCACGATAGTAAGGGCGTCGGGAGTCTTTGCGCAAGCCCGCACGTTAGTAAGGGCGTATCGCGAACTCACGCTGAGGACAGAACGCGGCATCGGAAAAGCTCCGCCATAGCTTGGAGTTGGATATAACGCCCTTACTATCGTGCGGGCTTGCGCATTCCAGAGGCAGAGACGCGAGTGTGAACGAGCGTGGGAATTAACTCGCGTCGCGACGCAACGTTTCCATCACCAGAGCCATCCATAGTGTATGTTAAAGAGTTTTTCCATCCTTCTACTTTTCGCGATTGCCTCAATTGGTCAACAGCTACCGCAATCAAAAACTTACACGATGCGCGGAACGGTAACAGACACGGCTGGTGCGGCGATTGGCGGCTTACAGCTGATGGTCAACGGCAAAGGATTTAACACGAACCGAACCGACATTAACGGCGAGTTCAATATTGATCTCACCGTCGGCGATCATCTTCTGACAATCGATCCGAGTGAACTATACCCGTTTAAGGCTTTCATTAGAATATCGGACAACGGCCCCAATCCCGATAAAGTTGTATTTGTCGTGGATGCGTCGAAAGTATGTTGCTCCGACGCCGCAGGTCGTCTATTCGCCAAGCCGACATCTCTTCCTAAGCCTGCCTATCCGCCGGCCGCACACGCCGTTCGCGCAAGCGGCGAAGTAATTGTCGGATTAAAGCTTGATGCGGAAGGAAAAGTTCTGTCGGCATCGGCTCTTAATGGACATCCGCTCCTTCGACGAGCAGCGGAAGCTGCGGCAAAAGGAGCACGCTTCGAATCGCCTTCTAAGGATGGTAGTTCAATCGGTCAAGAAATTCGACTCACCTATCTTTTCATCTTAGACGATGAGAAGGGTCGCGACGGAATATTAAAATATACGAACCCCTATCGAATCGATGTGATCGCGGATTACTTGGTGCTTGGTAATTAGTGGCGATTGCCATCCGCGTTTACGCGGGTTTCCCGGAGGGCGGATAGGCACGCTCCTTTGGGGCGTGGTTGGGTCGGGCGAGCGATTTCTTAGGGCGTTTCTGGCACAAAATACGTGCCAGTGTTGCGGTAGGCCCGCAACCGTAACGTCCTTTTCTCCGACGGCTTAAGCCGGTTTGATCTAAGCCCGTTGAAACGGGCTGAGGTACGCTTCCGCGATCCCTCCCACGGCCTAAAGACCGTGGCTATTTGCCGCTCAGCGGAAAGAGGTTCAAACCACGCGTCCCCTTTGGCTAGGCTTGTGTTTTGGTAAACGGAGATTTTTTTGCAAATTGTGTGAAATTTTACTTGACACGGTGTTGCACTCGTGATACAGTCGTTAATAGACAGGAAAACTGCTCCGCGGCAAGGTTTCACTGTCAGGTGAAATTTATGAACAGCAATCGCAGCAGCCAGGATCACATCAGCCAACCATCGAACGACTACAACCTTCGAGCCCTCGTCAGCTCGGCGGGGCTCGTCTATGACAAGCGGGCCGCATATATCGAGAGCGTGTGCGGGGCGTTGACCGAGAGCCGATTTGGGCCGGGGCGTTCGGCATCGATCGCGATCTGCCTGAGCGACACGCCCAAACTCGAGCCCGCCGTATTCTACGAAATGTCCGCAGGAGGTCCCGCCCCCGCATACACGGTATTGCCGGATCACGAATTGGCACGTCGATACGCGAACGATATCATTCGCCGCGAGATCGCCCCTCCAGTTGCCTATAGACCGAACATCTATATCCGCCCTCCTCACGTAGTCGATTCACAAAATCACAGCCGCGGCTCACCATAAAATTCCAGGGACGCAAGGCCGGCGAAACACTCTTTGAACAATCTTTAGATCTAGATCTTTGACAACTAATTCCAGGGACGCAACTCGGGTGAACACACATCGATCTTTGAAAACCAATTCCAGGGACGCAGCGAACTTCTTCACCGTTCTTGCCCGACCACCCGCTACCGCAGGTGGTTCTGACCGTGCCTCCCGACGAACCCGAATCACGCAGTTACCGCGGCGTCCTGATGAAAAAGAACGACCCAATAGGCAACCTCTCACCCATCTACACCGTCGTCACAACGCCGTAGTAACCGGTAGCCAGTGGGCAGTAGTCGGTAGTCCGCGGGAGCGGACGGAATATGTGTAGCCCCACGTGAAGCGTCTGCGGAACGTGGGGTTATGCGTTTGATGAGAGCGAGCGTGTGAAACACGCGGCATAGTATTTATATTTATTTCGCATGCTCCGCACGCTCAGGCCATTTGCGTTCGTTAACCCCACGTTCCGCAAAGCCTCCACATGGGGCTAAAGCTATCCCACCGTCTCCGACGGTTTCTCCCTGCCGTAGTCAGCTGTCAGAAAAATGTCGTTGACAGTATCCGAATGTGGGACACTGTCAACGACATTGCACTATGGCACAAGCCCGCACGAAGTAAGGGCGTAACCTCCGAGCAACAGCAAGAGGAATCTGACGCCGAAGTATACGCGAAGATCGAGTGCGCGAAACGCCCTTACTATCGTGCGGGCTTGTGCCAAAGGCGTTCCGCTGAACGGACGGCGAGATGGCGACGCGGCCGGCGTGGTCAGTTGTCAGAAAAATGTCGTTGATAGCATCCGAATGTGGGATACTGTCAACGACAACGCGTTGATTGCAGGCATCCAACTCCTGAAAATGAAAACTCTAAACTTTTTTCGATGTGGTATTGTGGTCGCTCTTATGTGTTTGAGTGTGTTCACACCTTTATACTCGCAACTGCCGGTGATTAGACCATCGGACAAAGTGCCGGAGGTCAAGCCTCTTAGGCCTGAATGGGTGCAAAATGATATTGACGGTGTTAGATATCTCATTGGATTATTTCCAATCGAGAAAAATACAGTTGCGAGTCTGCGAAAGCAATTTGAAAACAGGCCGGACAAAACATGGAACTCTTGGACAGATGAAGGATCACGTGGCTTTGGTATGAAACGAGTGGTTCTTAACCTAGGACTCGGTTACACATCTGTAAACGTCGATCTTATGGTTTTTGATGATGAGATAGCTCACTACAAAATGGCGGCTCATGTAGGCGCTCGGGAGTGGCCAAACCATCGGAACAAGATCGCTGAAGTATGGAAAGAGAGTGGCGGCCCACCATTTAAGCTAGATGACAATGACATAGTTTATGAAAAATATATTTCGGATGTATGGGCGGAGTATTACGCGGCAATCAGCCGCGAACTGGGTCCGATGAAAATAGTTAAAGTACCAGACGACCTTTTGGATGCCTATCAGCTTTTGACCAACCCTTTCGAAAACTCCTCGATAAGTATGGTCGCGTGCAGCGAGGGGAAACCTGCAATTGATGCCTTGGAGGATGCCAAGCGTGTCGATCTTATCGAAAACGTGCTACGAGGCTACAATCCTGGTGGTCGAATCTACGCTGCGATCTCACTATTAAGGATGGAAAGAAAAGGACGAAAGCTTAGCCGTAGCACTAAAGCGGCCATTACCAAGGTTGTTAATCTGGATGCAACCGTGTCGACCTGTTGGGGTGATGTCGGAACCAGCGGATTGAGGGCGATGGATGTTGTTCCTCGCTTTGTTCGGTCGAAGGATTGGTATCTTTTGCGCAAACCTTGAGTAAGGATCGTTACGTTGGAATTGTCATCACGACTAACCTTCTTCTTTCCACCGCTACATTCCGCTCACATCCACGTAACTGAACATCCTCGCGCTTCTAGTTGGGATTCCAATGCCCGCGAGATTGCTACGCGGCCCGCATCCGACTTAAGGCGGACATCGACGCCGTCTACCGCGAGGTCGAGGAGGACGTCGCAGCGGCCGGGGTTGGCGGACATGAGGATGTAGAGGTCTTCGAGATATTGTTCGGTAACGCCGGTGGAGGGAAGCCGGACGGCGACCTGGACGAGATTGGCCGCGATCACGTCGGCGAGAGGTTTTACGTCCTGGATGATGATCGTCAGCTCCTGGCCTTCGGCGGCCTCGACCTTGCCTTCGATGACGACCATCTCGTCGTCTTTTAACTGCTCTTGGAATTTAGTGTACGCTTCGGCCCAGACGAGACATTTCGCACCGCCGGAGCGGTCTTCGAGCCGGAAGATGCAGAAGCGGTTGCCTTTTTTGCTGTAACGCACCGTCGCCCCCGTGATCAGCCCCGCCATCTTCACCATGTCCTGCGGATTCGCTCCCGAGAACTCCGCGATCGTCGGCACTCGCATATCCTTTAGCCGCTCAGCAAACGTATCCATCGGATGCGCCGACAGATAAAACCCGATCGCCGCCTTTTCGTTCTTCGAAAGCTCCGTCGCCGACCATTCCGGCACGTCCGGCAGCTCCGCATCCTCCACCGGCCCGCCGACCTCGCCTCCGAACAGAGCATTTTGCCCGGAAAGACGGTCTTCGGCAGCACGCTGGCCCTGTTTGAGCGTACTGTCGATCGCGGCGTTGAGCTTCGCACGCCACGACGCGGTCGTTTCGCCCGTCGTCATTATCGAGTCGAACGCACCGGCAGCGATCAGATTCTCAACGCCCTTCCGATTAACGCTGCCCGGCCCAAGCCGCGACACGAAATCGATCAGCGAAACGAACGGGCCGTCCGCTCTTGCTTTCAGGATAGCCTCGACGCTCGTCGTCCCCATGCCTTTGATCGCGCTCAGGCCAAACCGCACCGCGTCCGGCAGGGGCGTGAACCCGAGGCCACTCTCATTGATGTCCGGCGGAAGCAACTCGAGACCGAGGAACCTTAATTCGCTCGAGTATTTATATACCTTGGCACTGTCGTCGGCTT
>CAZVDM010000035.1:0-25879 GCA_964625555.1 uncultured Chloracidobacterium sp. | reverse complement strand
GCGGATTTCCGGCGAGGACCGAGAATTTGACGCCCTTGCGTGCCTTGTTGGTACGATTAAAGTTCTCGACCTGATCCTGCCGCAGCTGTCTGATCGCCTCGACGTTTTCGCCGAGCGATTCGAACACGACGTTCATCACATCCGCACACGGCGAGCCCATATTCGGCGTGCCGAGCATGACAAGATGCGAGACCTTCGGCCGCGGATCTTCGCCGGCGTTCGGCTCCATGATCTGCGAAATGTAATACCGCGAGATCAGCCCGCCCATCGAATGCCCGACGAGATCGACGTGCCACGCGTTGCGGTCTTCCTGGGCGTATTTGATGTACTTTTCGAGCTCGCCGGCGTTCTGGCCGATCGAATTTGTCTTCTGCGTCGAAAGGAACGTGCCGCCAGTGTTCATCAACCCTTTGTCGGGCTTTTCGCCGACTGGAAACGCCTTCCAATCGTACGAATGCGATGTCGTCAGGATGTTCTGCCACGATTCCCACGCACGCCAGTTGCTCCACAGGCCGTGGACGAGGACGAGCGGTTTTGGCGCGACCTTGAGATTTTTGGTGATCTCGTCAACCTTTTTGTCATTCTCTTCGAGCTCGGCTTTTATACGCTGAAGCAACCTCGGCCGTCCGTCGTCGAACCACGCATAGCCGCTCGAATCCCACAGCAGCTCGACCGTCTGCTCGGAATTAGCCTCGACACGAACGCCCACTTCGGCATCCTTGAGCTCCGCATCGGGCCGGGCACCGTCCCATTTGTCGCCTTTGTAGGTTTCCTTAAATCGAACATTCGCGTATTTGGTCTCGCCCGATTCGTTTAGGACCTTGGCCTTGATCTTGACGAAATTACCGTCGATCGTGCCCTTTTGTTCGGTGATCGCGTGCCAATCGTTCCAGTTCGGGAATTTCATATCTTCGAATTGCAGGTCAGTGATACGCAGCGGAGCACCGCATTTCTTGAGGTTCCAGGTGATAGTTTCCGTGACGTTTTGCCATGATCTGGTATATGAACCGGAAAGCTGGTTCGGATCGCGCGGATCGACGCGGTCGCGGCCATCCGAAGTGATCGAATTGCCCTCGATCTTTGTCGGTGTCGGAGGCATCGCCAATGTTAATCCTTGTTTCGGCTTGCACTGGCCCGAGTACGAAGCCTTTTCCTCGCCCTTCAGCATTCCTTGTATCTGCGGGATGCCGACGCTGACCGAATAGGTTCCGTCGCTGTTTACGCCGACATTTACATTCGCCTCGACATTCGAAGCCTGGCCGCGAACCTCGCTTTTATTCTCAAATTCGCCGAACATCACACGCCAAGTCTTGCCCTGGTCGCACGAATTCTCTTCGCGAGCCTCGGACTTGTCGCTGCTTACGAATGTGTGGTCGATGTTGGCCTTGCCGATGTTCGTGCCGTTTCGTTCAGGAGATTCGAGCACCGCGACCGAGGCCTTGTAGTTGTAACGCATCTCCATAGTGCGTGTGTCTTTGCCGCGGTTGCTGACACGCTGCGTCGTCTTGGTGTCGTTCATCGACTGATCGCGCGTATATGTAATATTGCCCGTCCACGCCCCATTGCACTTGCCCGCCGGCTTATTCGCCGCGACCGTCTGGCCCGCGGGCCGACGCTGCCCAAACACCCCGACGCCCTGCAAGATCAAGCTCGTAAAGAACATCACGCAGACTATCTTTCGCCCAAAACTCTTCTTGATATTTATTGCTCGCATAACTTTTTCCAAAAATAAAAGATCCTACGACCGGTAAGGCGTAGGATCTCGGGAAAAAGTATCAGCCGCAAAAAAAAACGCCGTTGCCGGCGTCCATACGATGTTCAGCTTACAAATTGCTATTTGAGGTCCGCGATCTCGCTCGAGCCGTTGCCTTTGCAGAGGACAAATTTTCCGCTCATATATTTCTGAACGTTAGCGATGATATGTTTGTCGGCCCACTCGGCGGGCATCGGTTTGTCGATCTCGCCCTGACCGCTGATAGCCTTAGCGTAGGCGATGTAATCTTTCAATTCAGAGTCGTCATCGACCAGGATCAACTGCGTGTCCGGCTCCTGTTCGTGCAGCTTTTGAGCGGTCTCGATCAATTCGTTTTCCTTGAGCCCGGCCGGGATCTTGAACCAGGCGAATTTCACGCCCTTGATCGTATAGGAATCAAGTTTTGTCGACGCTGAGCCCGACTGTTTTGTTGATTCAGGAGAAGGTTTTGAAGTATTCGCGGGCTTGGCGTTCGAGTTCGAATTATCGACAAGGTTCGAACACCCAAGACCGAAACTAAGCAGCATCGACAGCACGATCGACATAGAAAAAAGATTCTTGTTCGTATACATGTGGCTATTCCTCGTTACCCGGTCAGGATATCACAGATCGAGCCGGGCGAAGGGAATTGGCGTACGACCCGGCGAGTTAAATTTACCGGGGTTTTAGTTCGGCAAATCTACCGGTGGTACGTGCAAAAGTCTTTCGGGTCGGTGCCGGGGCGGAATGTCCTGATCTCTTTTTTGGGGCATTTGGCCGTCGCACGCAAGCCCGTCAGCGGGCAGATCGCGACCGTGACACTGCCGATGCCCGGTTCCGGGTTTCGAGTTCCGGGTTCCGAGTTGGGAACGGCGTTCGGCGGTTCGATCCCGTCCTGCCAGGTCGAGGAAATGGGCGTCGGCGAGGGTGTTGGGCGGCGGTCCTCAAGATCGACGTCCGATTCGTCCGGCTCGATGAGGGCTTTGTTCGGCACAGTACCGGCGATGAACAGCTCGACGCGTCGGAACTCGGGCGGAACGTCGGTCACGTAGATCTCTTTCGGCTCGTCGGGCGGTAATTCGTCAGGTATCTCTTCGCCGTCGGTCGTTTTTACCTTCGTCGGCGTCGGTGTGGGGCTCGGTTTGACGACCTGGGCTTCGGCGGCGTCGAGTTCGCGGATCAGCTTGCCGTTGCGGATGTCGATCTCGCCTTTGCGAACGCCCGCGGGCATCGCCCAGTCGCCGTTCCATTCGGGATGAAGCTGCAGAGCCTCTTTCATAAAGTCCGCCCAGACCGGCATCGCGGAATCAGAGCCTTTCATGCCGAGATCGTCGTTATTATCAAAGCCGACATACACCACACAGACCAGCTCGGGCGTAAATCCCGCGAACCAGCCGTCACGCGAAGTGCCCGTTTTGCCGGCGAACGCGGTCTTGCCCGGCACATTGCGAAAGCCCCAGCCTTGAGCCTGAGCCGCCGTGCCGCGATTTATGACGTCCTTCATAATATCGTCCATTACGTAGGCGACGTCGGGGCGAATGACCATCTTACGGTCGGGCGAAGGCAACGCAACGGTCCGCCCGTCGCCCTGTGTGACCTGTGTGATCGGAGTCGGCAGCACGCGGTCGCCGAGATTGGCGAACATCGTGTACGCGGTCGCAACCTCCAGCGGCGTCGCCTCGGCCGTGCCGAGAGCCATCGAGGGATATGCTTTCTCGACCTTTGGAAAACCGGCCTTGGCGGCCAGATTCATTACCTTTCCGACGTTCAACTGCATCGCAAGATCGACCGTGATGACGTTCTTGCTCTTAACCAGTGCGTCGCGGAGTGTGGTTTCTTTGTTGGAAAAAACATCGCCGAAATTGCCGGGCGTATAGCTGTCCTGATTAAAGGTGAAGGTCTTCTTTTCGTCCTTAAAGATGGTGGCAGCAGTAAATTGGCGTGTACCGCTGTCGTATGCCGAGTTGATAGCTGCGGCATAAACGAAGGGTTTGAAGACCGATCCGGGCTGACGCTTGGCATCGGTCGCACGGTTGAATTGATTCAACAGATAATCGCGTCCGCCGACCATCGCAACGATCTCGCCGGTCTTCGGACGGATGGCGATCAGGGCCGCGTTGAGATTACCTTTCTCCTTTTTTGGGAAATGTTTGTCGAGAGCGTCGAGCCGTTTGTTGACGATCTCGTACGCGGCTTTCTGCAGATCAGGATCGATCGAAGTATAAATGCGAAGATGCTGGACAGCCTCGGGATCAGAGACGACCTTTGGCAGTTCCTCGGTCACGAACTGCGAGAAATAGGGCATTCCCTGCAGATCTTTCCGGTTATCGATCTGTTTGAGGACGATATCGGACGCCTTTCCGGCGGCCGCCTGCTCAGCAGTGATATCGCCGGTCTCGGTCATTGATTCGAGGACCTGATTGCGGCGTTCCTTGACCTTTTCGGGGTGTTTATAAGGGTTGTAGCGGTTAGGACTTCGGATGATACCGGCGATAAATGCGGCCTCGGGCAACGAAAGCTGCGAGACATCCTTGCCAAAATAGGCACTCGCAGCCTCGCCGACGCCATAGATCGAAACACCCGACTGCTGGCCGAGGTAGATCTGGTTCGCGTAGAGCGTGAAGATCTCTTCTTTGGTCAGACGAGTCTCGAGTATGATCGACATCATCGCCTCGGTCGCCTTTCGTTCGAGCGTGGGCTCATTTGTCAGGACAGTGTTTTTGATCAGCTGTTGCGTTATCGACGAGCCGCCCTGATTCGACAGCGGCGTATTCTCATCGCCTTCGTAACGCCGCCAAAGAGCACGTGCGATGCCGCGAAAATTGACCCCGTAGTGTTCGAAGAATGCACGATCCTCGGTAACCGTGATCGCCTTGATCAGATGCGGCGGCAAGTCAGCGTAATTTATCGTCCGGCGGCGGCCGTCGCCCTCGGCAGCGATCGAACTGAGCATTTTTGGCTCAAGCCGAGCCTCGCGGACTTGTTCATTTGAAGCAATATTGCCGATCGCGGCGACGGATCTGAGGTCCTTCTTGAACTTAACGGCGATCGCCGGGAACACCTTTTTCCCGTCGATCACACCGGTAGAACCCGGCTCGATGTTAACAACATCACCTTCGGGCGAAACGGCATAACGGCTTCGCGAGGCGTCGGCTTTGTTGTTCTTTTCGATATAACCGGCGGTCTTCAGGTAGTCGATCAGGCCCTGAAGCGAGATATTCTCATCGACCTTAAGGGTTTTCGGCGCCGAATAAATGCCCGCAGAAGGCGTAAAGACCTCGCCGCTGAGCAGTTTGCGGTCGATACGGTCGGAGAATTCAAACCAATAGTACGTAAACGTCAGAAATGACGTGATCAGGACGATCAGAAACGCCGCAAGCGTGTATCGATTGAAGATCTTGTTCAGGATACGGCGAAACCGCGAACGCGGCGGAGCCTTATAAACAGTACCGCGACGAGCATTCACCCAGCCCCTGGGCGGCATTTTGGAACGCGTGATTTTCGCTGGTACGTTATCCTGCATCTATTGGTTGGAATTACGAAGACTAAATGAGATTATCATCTCGGCGGGTGCCTATAACATTCTAGCGAGTTTCGCCCCGCAATGTCGAACTAAATCTTGGCCATGACCGTCGGAATTCTCGCCACTTTAAGTCACATAATTCGCCGGCGGCTGGCATTTGCGTCGGCTGTTGTCGGCATTATGATCGTCATCGGTGCGATCGGGTTTCGGTATTTCGAGGAGTTTTCATGGCTTGACAGTTTTTATACGTCGGCTCAGACGGTAACGACAGTTGGCTACGGCGATCTGACGCCGATAACTAAAGGTGGCCGCCTTTTTGCGATAATATTAATGTTAACGGGCGTCGGTACTGTTTTGTATGCATTGACAGTGCTAGCCCAAGCGGTGATCCAATCTGAAATGGTCCATGCCCTCGACCGTCGGCGGAAATTGAAAGAGATGGAAAAGTTAGAAGGACACTACATCGTCTGCGGAGCCGGCCGTGTGGGTCGCCGCATCTTACGCAATCTCGAACGCCAAAACCTGCCTCACGTGATCATCGAGCGCAACGAACAGCGTCTGAGCGAGGTCGATGGTAACAGCTCACATATTATCATTGGCGATGCGACGTCGGAGGAAAATCTGATAAAGGCAGGAGTTCGAAATGCAAAAGGACTGGCGAGCTGTCTGCCCGATGACGCTGCAAACGTTTATGTTGTACTGACGGCCCGCGGCCTAAATCCGGATCTGCATATCGTCGCTCGTGCGGTCGAAGAGCAGGCCGAGCCGACACTTATCCGTGCCGGAGCGAGCCGCGTGGTCGCCCCAACGATCATCGGCAGCCAATCAATGGCCAGGGCGTTGCTAAAGCCCGCGATCGCAGACTTTATGGACTCGATAGTTGCGGAATCGCTCGATCTGGTTTTTGAAGAGGTCGCGATCGATGCCGAATCGCCTTATGCCGGTAAATTGCTCAAAGATTCAAACATCATGAGCGAATTGAGCTTGATCGTAGTGGCGGTTCGCCGCAAGGACGGGGAACTGGCGTTCCAACCGAAGGGCGATACCATGATTCAGGACGGTGACCTTCTGATCGTTATTGGCAAGGCCGAGTCGGTTCAGCGTCTGGTCAAGGCAAATAAGTAATGAAAACACTGGTTACAGGCGGCAGCGGTTATCTCGGCACTCACGTTCGCCGGTTTTTTAATGCCGACGATCTTTCACGCCGTGCGGGTCTCAATATCTTGGATCCCGACGATGTGAAAATCGTGGGCGAATATGACGTTGTCATCCACCTTGCCGCTGAGTTGAATAAATCGCCTGAAGCCGCGGATCAGGTATTCCGGACAAACGTTGAAGGGACGATCAATGTCTTGCGGGAAGTCAAAAAGGATGCAGTTTTTATCTTTGCATCAACGAAGGATGTTTACGGCAGATTTGCTGACAATTATTCAGAGGTCCCCGAATCGTGTCAGACGTTTTACGCAGGTCAATCGGCTCTGGAATGGTCAAAACTGATCGCTGAGCGTTATGTCGAATACTACGCAAATACACGAAATTTCCGCTCATGCATCTTTCGGCTATCGACCGTATACGCGCCTGTGAGCGAGGGAAATGTACCCAATTTTGTAGGCCATTATGTTGACGCGATCAACAAAGGCGAGCGTATGCGTCTTCCCGGCAACGGTTTGCCGAGACGCGACCTGCTGCACGTGGATGACTTTTCCGAGGCATGTAAGGCATTTTCCGAATCGATCATCCGACAGGGATTATATAATCTCGGCGGAGGTGCTCAGAATGCATGTTCGCTGCGGGAACTAGTCACTTTGATGGAAGAAGTATCGGGTCTGCAGGCGGTGCTGGACGAAGAAAATCCGCTTCCGTCGCCCGCTCCATTTCATTTTGTGACTGATCTTGACCGTGTATCACAGGAATTGGGATGGATGCCGAAATTGTCGCTTGCGGAAGGCCTGAGAACGCTTTTTTAGCCGAATGCAGCCGAATATAAAGAAAATTCTTGTTCGAGGCGCAAACTGGATCGGCGATGCTGTAATGTCCGTTCCGGCAATGCGTGAACTGCGGCGTATTTTTCCCGAATCCCGCATCACCCTGCATACGCGTTCCTGGGCGGATGGCGTCTTTCGAGACGCCTCGTTCATCGACGAAATAGTCACGTACGATCGGCATAAATGGGTAATTAAGGACATTCTCGACAATTCGCAATTTCTGAAGGAAGACGGTTACGAGCTCGCAGTGCTTTTTCCAAACTCGTTTGAGTCGGCGTTGACCTCATTTCTTACACGAATTCCAAGGCGTATCGGATATAATAAAGATGCCCGCGGACTTTTATTGACCGACCCGATAGCAGTGCCAGAATGGAAGAATCGTCGGCATGAGTCGTTTTACTATTTAAACCTGATCGCGGAGGCCGAACGGCTGTTACTGGGAAGGGATACGGTGCAGCACATGCGTCCCGATTCGTCGATCGAGGTCTCGGAAGTACGGCGTGCGGCGGCCCGCCTACAACTGGCGGATCTCGGAGTGGACGCTGCGCACAAAACAGTCGCACTCGGTGTCGGGTCGACGAATTCGCGTGCAAAGCGCTGGCCGGCCGAACGATATACCGAGTTGACCGATCGTCTGGCGAGGGAATTGAGCGTGAACGTCTTGTTGGTCGGTTCAAAAGACGAAGCCGATGTTGCCGACGCCGTGTCGAATGCGTCGCAGACAAAGCCGATAAACATCGTCGGGAAAACCAACATCGCCGAAGTGGCAGCAATTTTGAGCGAGGTCGATCTGCTGATCTCGAACGATATGGGGTTGGCTCATCTGGCGCCCGCTGTCGGTGCTGACACTATCGTCATTTTTGGCCCGACAAATCCCGAGACGACAGCTCCGTTCGCTGAGAACGCGCAAATTATCAGCGAGAAGGTGGAGTGTGCGCCGTGTATGCTTCGCGATTGTCCGATCGACCATCGGTGTATGACACGTATTTCCGTCGACGTAGTTTTTGAGAAAGCGCGAAGCCTGATCGAGGATAATATAGACTTGGATGAGTACGATGTTGACGAAGCTGAAATGGTGCACTAAATGAAGCAGCCTGCGATATTTCTGGATCGTGACGGGACTCTGATCGAAGAGGTCAATTTCTTGTCGCGCGTTGAGGATCTGCGGCTCTTTGAATTTTCGGCGTCGGCGATCGGTGCCCTGAAGGACGCCGGATTCCTGGTGATCGTCGTTACGAATCAATCGGGGATAGGCCGCGGAATTTTCACGGAATCCGCTATGCATGAGATCCATGATCAGATACAAACCGAACTTTCCGGTGCTATCGACGCATTCTACTTTTGCCCGCATTTGCCGGACGAGGGTTGCAAATGCCGGAAACCCGGTCTTGGGATGATCGAGTCCGCACAGGATCAATTTGAGATCGACCTCGAGCGATCCTGGATGGTTGGCGATAAGGCGATCGATATCGCCACCGGCGTTCGCGGCAATATGAGAACTGCAATGGTCCTAACAGGCTACGGTACAGAGCATCAAGCAGCACTTGAAGTGCAGCCGACAATCATCACTGATCATTTTGGAAGAGCCGCGGAAGAGATAGTACATAAAACAAAGATAGATCCGCTGCACTAGGCACGGCCAAAATCATCGTCGAGTCTGACGATATCGTCTTCGCCGAAGTAATCGCCGGTCTGAGTCTCGATAAATACAAGTGTTTCGAGCGTGTCCGGATTTTCGACTCTATGGGCCGTTTCGACCGGTATATCAATGGCGTTGCCGGCACCTACTAGAATTTCGGCCCCGTTTAATGTTACTTTAGCAGTGCCGCGGACGACGAACCAATGTTCGGCCCGGCGGGAATGTCGCTGATAACTTAGGCGCTTTCCTGGTAGCACTTCGATTCTCTTTACCTTGAAATAATCACCATCGTCCAGAACGGTAAAACTGCCCCACGGGCGTTCGTCATACAATGGTGAATTGTCCTGTTCTAATTGATTTGACATAAAGCTTGATCGGATTTCATGAACAGTTTAGACGAAAAATCACCTTCCGCCAATCCAAAAAAGATGCAGAGTATCCAGACTCTCATCATCGGACGTTTGATGGTGATCTTTGTCCTGCTTGTTACGATTTGGATCTGGAACAGCGGCCGGCTCCAATTGTCATGGGAGATGTTTCCACAGGGTCTATTCTTGGTTTTCCTGATTTCCGTTGGGCTGACGATCGTTTACTTCTTCTTGCTCAGGATCATTGAGCGACGCTATTCGCTGCAGGTGAAAACTCAGTTCCTGCTTGATGCGTTGTTGGTCACCTGGCTGGTCTGGCGCACAGGTGACCTGACATCTCCTTATATCAGTCTTTATATCGTTCTGATCAGTGTTTCAAGCTTCTATCTACGGCCGCTTTGGACGTTGTTCATGGCCGTGGTCTGCACCGCGATGTTGGCAGCTCTCGCGATGTTATCTGTCAACGGTATTCTCGAATCGGCGATCTCCGGCCAGCCAACAGCAAAGGTCGTACAGATCGTCAGTTTTCATATTGTAGCGTTTTTGGTCGTGGGACTGCTTGCCTCAAGATTGTCAGATCGGCGTTCGTCGGGCGAGGAACTGAAGGAAACGGCCGAAACGCTGGCCAACCTGCGTGTCCTGCACGAGCGTATCATCGAATCGATCCGTTCGGGGCTTATAACGACGGACCTCGACGGAGAGATCTACACTTTCAATGCGGCGGCGACCGAGATCACGGGTTACCGTTCGGATGAATTGCGCGGACGCCCGATATTCGACCTGTTCGGCGACATTCACGAGCCAATCAAAATATCGCTCGAGGCCGCCGCCGAGGGGGAACAGTCGCCGCGGTTCGAATCTGATCTGCAAACTCCCGACGGTTTTGCGGTGCGGATCGGCTTTGGCATTTCCCAGCTGTTTTCACAGAACAATGAAGCGACGGGTCTGATCATTACATTTCAGGATCTGACTGAAATCCGCTCGATGGAAGAAAGTGTGCGGAGGAAAGACAGGCTTGCGGCTGTCGGTCGGGTCGCGGCGGGTCTTGCCCATGAGATCCGTAATCCGCTCGGGGCTATGCGTGGGGCGATACAGGTCTTGGAATCGAGTACTACGCCCGGTTCAACACAAGCGGAACTGATGGAGATCATTCTAAAGGAATCAGACCGACTGAATAGCATAATTACGAATTTCCTGAATTATGCACGGCCCGCAGCCACCAATTTTTCCGATATGGACGTCGCGGAGGCGATCCGTGAGATGTTCAAGCTACTCAGACATAGTCCGGACGTTCGCGATGAACATATTTTTATTGACGAGTCAGGTACTGAACCGGTGTGGATCGCGGCTGATACATCTCAACTTAAACAGATCTTTTGGAACCTTGCGCGAAACGCGATCCAGGCGATGCCGGATGGCGGAACTTTAAGGGTTGGGCTTGAGGCTGTGCCCAACAATCGAGTACGCATTGTTTTCGAAGACTCCGGCCGAGGTATGTCGCGGGAACAGGTCGAACAGTTATTTGAACCATTTGCAAATTCCACGACGGGCGGAACCGGCCTCGGGCTTTCGATCGTCTACCAGATCGTCCGAGACCACAATGGAGCGATAAATGTTCGAAGCATTGAGGGAACCGGCAGTGTTATCACCATCGAATTGCCGAAGGAAAATCGATCTGTTATTTCCGAATCACAAGAAGGCAACGGCGCTTTCGACAAATCTACAAAGATAAAGGAGTTTCTAAAAGTAAATCCGGAGTCGAAGTGAGATTCTCCTTGAATTGAGTGCTTTGGATTTGTGAGAATGTAATTGACCTCTTGAGGTTCGACCTTTCACAAGAACTAATTCAAATGGCAAATATACTAATTGTCGATGACGAGCAAAGTTACCGCCAACTCCTGAGTCTTGTATTTGAGGGCGACGGTCACAAGATCCGGACTGCAATGAACGGGCGGCAAGCTATCGAGCTGCTGCAGGAATCGCCCGCGGATGTCATTATATCGGACGTTAAAATGCCCGACATGGACGGCATCGAAATGCTGCGGGCGGTCCGTGAAACGCTTCCGGACCTTGGTGTTATTTTGATGACCGCTTTCGCCTCGGTCGAAACCGCGCGTGAAGCATTTAAGCTCGGGGCCGACGATTTCATACAAAAGCCTTTTGACGTCGAAGAGCTAAAACTCATCGTCCGCAAGACTCTCGAAAAACAGGAGTTGATCGTTGAGAATCGAGCGTTCAAGCGGGCGCAGCGAGATCGCGGGAGCATAAAGAACATTGTTGGGACTTCGTCAAAGATGGACGCCATCTTTCAGATGATCGAAACAGTGGCCGAAGTTCAGTCAACGGTTCTGATCACTGGTGAGAGCGGTACCGGAAAAGAATTGGTTGCTCGTGCGATCCATGATCAAAGCCAACGAGGCGAGCGTCCGTTTATCTCGATCAATTGCGGGGCGTTTACCGAAACTTTGCTTGAATCCGAGCTTTTTGGTTATGTTAAGGGTGCTTTTACCGGAGCAAACTCGAATCGAAAAGGACTGTTTGAGGCTGCCGATAAGGGAACGATATTTCTTGACGAGATCGGCGAGATGTCGCCGTCTATGCAGGTAAAGCTGCTTCGGGTCCTCCAGGAACGCCGTGTTCGGCCGGTGGGTGCTCACGATGAATTGAGCATCGACGCTCGCGTTATCGCTGCTACGAATCGAGATCTGAAGCAGATGGCCCTGGATGGCACGTTTCGCGAGGACTTGTTTTACCGCATTTCGGTGATCCCAATTCATTTGCCGCCGCTGAGAGACCGTGCTGAGGATATTCCCGAACTGGTTGAACACTTTATGCGAAAGTTCTGCGAGCAAAGCAGCAAGGTGCTCACGCTTTCCCCGATAACAATGCAGTTGCTCGAGAAATACGCCTGGCACGGAAATGTGAGGGAGCTTGAGCACACCGTCGAACGGGCCGTAGCTCTCGAACGAGGAGACGAGATCCAGCCCGAGCGTTTGCCGGACCACATCAATAATTATAATCCCGAGCGGATCAAGGCCGAATTTGACTTGCCGGACGACGGCATCAATCTGGTCAGTCATTTGGAGAGCCTTGAGAAGACATATGTCGTCGAGGCACTCCGCAAATCGTCAGGAAATCAAACCAGAGCCGCTGAGCTGCTAAAGATGCCGGTTCGTTCGTTGCGGCATCTGTTGGACAAACACAGCATTCGCTCACTTTCCGCCCAAATGAGGTCTTCTGACTGACCCGCTGCTCAATTCTGCCAAAAAACCTTCCCCTTTTTATCGACATTGACACTTTTTGTCAGTCCTTTGTTACCAAAAACTGTTATTAAGTGCTGCTAGAGCCCGTCCAAATAAGCCGTCGCTGGGTTCTAGGATCACGTTAAATGCTGTAACTACATTACTTACACCACACGATCTCTCGTTGGCTTGAACTGGCACGGCACTTGTATTAGATATCGCTGCCTGGGAAAAGGTACAAAAGATTTCAAAAATTTTAGGAGATTGTGAATTACAAATGAAAAACCAAAAGGGCTTCTCGCTTATCGAACTCTTGATCGTCGTCGTGATCATCGGCATTATCGCCGCGATCGCTATCCCCAACCTTCTTGCTGCACGTCGTAGTGCCAACGAAGGCTCGACTGTTTCCGCTATGCGTACACTGCACGGCGCACAGATGACCTATGCTTCGACCTATGGCAACGGCAGCTATGCCGGTGTCGGTGCCAGCGGCACGACTGCACTTTCAGAGCTCGGCGGAACGCTTGGCTTGATCGACGGCGTCTTGGCGACGGCTACCAAGAGCGGCTATGCATACGTTGGCGGCAGCACAGCTGCAACCGCGAGCACACCTGCAGTGTTTTGGTACTCGGCTATCCCGACATCCACGACCGGTGTAACCGCAACGGGTTCACGTAAATTCGGTATCGCAACGGCCGGCGTCATCATGGCTGATACCACATTGACTCACTTCGCTGACAGTGTTGCGGTCAATGCCGGCACCCCGCTCAGCAACTAATCAAATTACACTTTGGACTAAGGCGGGAAGCACTCATGTAGTGCTTCCCGCCTTTTTATTTGAGGTCAAGGCAGGCCCGAATTTCGTCTCCTATTTGTTGAAATGGTAGATTTCCGAGGACGGCGAAGTTCTGGATCGGGCCCGAATCAAGGATCTCGACGTAATGCATCAGCAGCCTGGCAGCGGGATCGATATTGAAAGAACGTGAATTACAAAGACGGAGACCCGATCATTGGGTTCCCGTCTTTTTTAGGCGCAGCATCGCGTGATAAAATTCTCGGTCACTCGTGCGCTTCTTAAATGTCTGAAACTTGAAATGACCACAATCGAAAAAATCTCGCCAATCATAAAAAGTCCTCTCAGCCTGATCTCGATGGTAGTGCCGATAATATTATCGGTCGCCCTGTTGACCATCTTGTTTCAGATGCCTCAACCGACAATTCCGTCCAACTTGCCCTTTAAGGCAGAAACTATGCTCATTGCCGCGATGTTTGTGATACTTGCTTGGACGATACGTTTGACAAGAGGAGATGGCTTCGCCCGGCAAAGGGATAATACAATTCTGAGGCTCGTCATCATCGCATTGGCTGTATTTATTGCTTGGAGCGGAGCCTCGTACATTTGGGGAGGTGTTTTCGACGGTGCCGCCCATCATACTCTGCTTTGGTCCGTTTATCTCGTTTATTTCTTAGTGTTCACAACACTGTTAAGAAACGATCCGTCGAATAGGTTCATCATCTCTACTCTCACGATCGTATCGATCTTTATTGGGGCACTATGTATTTTTGATTATTTGACTTTGGCCGATTTCAAACTCAATGAAGGATACGTCCGGATACGCTATGGGAAGTACGCGGAAATGCTTGCGACTATTTCGCCTGTTATGTGGGCCCTGGCGATCTATTCAAGAAAGCCGCTTCTTGCACTAATATTTAGCTGCGGTGCGATCCTAAGCTGGATGACGATTATGTTGTCGTTGAGCAAAGGCGCGTTTCTTGGGGGACTGCTCGGTTTTATTGTATTTTTCGCGGGTTCATTAATATTCTCGCCACGGGTCTTTCGCCGCCGTACCGCAATTGCTGCCGCGATATGGATCGTCTTTACCGTCGGCTTTCAGGTCTTTTTCTCGGTAGCATCGGAAGTGCCGGCGACGTCAGATTACATCTCGGGAGCGGCCGACCCGACGAGGACCACAACTGCATTCCGCGTGTTTTCATGGGGGTTGGGCCGTCAGATGTTCTCGGATCATTGGCTTGTGGGTGTTGGCGCCGACAACTTCGGAATCCGGCTGAACGACTCACGAATTCAATATCGTATCAATAATCCTGATGATCCCAAGGATGAACCGGGCGAAGATTATATCTTCGAACGTGCTCATAACGAGCCAATCCAGATCGCGGCAGAATTGGGTATCATCGGGATCATCCTAGTTTCGATTCCGTTTCTGATCTATGGAGTCTATTTCGTCCGGTTCATGACGCGGAACGCTTACAAATTGTCGCCCTTATTATGGGCCTCGACTGCCGGAATGTGTGCGTTTGCCTTCAGTTCGATGGTAAGCTCTTTTTCGTTCAGGTCGGCACAAAACGGAGTGGTCTTTTTCATGACCTTCGCGATCGGCGTAAATGAACTGTCAAAGAAAGGTAAACGATTGACGGTATCAGCTTCCGGATTCAAAATGACAAATCGGCTCTATGCCGCGTGCTGGGTATTCACCGTCCTTCTGGGCGGTTATTGCGCCTCGAAGATCGTTGCAGAGTATAACGTGGATCAGGCCGAAAAGACTGGCGACACAGTTGTTTCTCATTACCATTATGACATCGCTCGAATTGTGGCACCTGAGTATGCCGGCCTGCACCTGTCGAACGCAGCCCGGAATACGGCTGATAATGAGCCTGCGAAGGCAGCGATAAACACCAGAAAAGCTATCGAATGCGGAGTTGGGATGGCTATTACATACACGGCTCTTGCGAAACATCAGGTCTTAGCCGGCCTGTTCGAGGATGCGGAAATGACGTATCAAGAGGCATTAAGAATTTACCCGCGTTCGATTTATCTTCGAACTGTTTACACAGTTTTTCTCGAAAAGCAGGGCCGGGCCGATGATGCCGCGAAGCAGCTGCAGATTTCAAAGGATCTCGATCTGCGAAATGCAAACGGGTGGTATCAGCTCGTCAAGACCGGAAGCGTTAGTGCTTATTATCTTTCGCTTCGCGACGACAGTATCGCCCCGCCCGCCGAACTTGTGCCCCAAGCGGCGGTAGTGGATTATATTGAGCCAACCCCTGCGGCAACTGAAGATCAATGACGTATTTCTAATTGGTGCACGCCTCATTTCAACCTGATCCTGTTGAGATTGTGATAAAATACATATGGCTTTGGCGGCCATGATCTGCTGCCGGAGTGTTTATTAATCCATCTCAAATATGCCTGACGAAGGAACAGGATTCTTGCCCCGAATCTTGACCATTGCGAAGAATGCGTTTCGCGAGGCCGTTCGCGACCGGATCCTCTACAATCTGATCATCTTTGTGCTGCTGATCACGGCAAGCGCTATTTTCCTCGGCGAACTGACTGCCGGACAAGAGGCCCGCGTGATCGTCAACCTGGGATTAAGTTCCGTGCTGCTGTTCGGGACATTTATCGCGATATTCGTAGGCGTAAGCCTGGTGTGGAAAGAGATCGAGAAACGTACGGTCTATTCGATCTTTTCCAAGCCCATTGGCCGCGGCGAATTTATCATCGGCAAGTATCTCGGCCTATGCGGGACACTGTTTGTGAATGTCCTGATCATGGGCATAGGCGTTTCGCTCGCGTTATTGTATGTTGGCGGCGGACGGTTGATCGGTGGCGTTTGGGGTGCGGTGCTTTTGATATTTCTGGAGCTGACAATAATCACGGCGGTGGCGATCATGTTCTCATCATTTTCGACGCCCGCACTGTCGGCATTGCTGACGTTTTTTGTATTTTTGATCGGCCATTTTAGCTCTTCGCTGCTTGATCTTGCCACCGGGCTTGGATCAAAGGCCGCGATCGCCGTTTTTACTGCTGTCTACGTTCTACTTCCTAATCTTTCTAATTTCAGCTTTATCGCAAATAGTGCGAATGGTGACGCTCCAAGTCTCGCCTGGATAGGCGTTGCGGCAGCTTATGCATTTCTATTCGACATCATCGTAATGACGATTACGGTTGTTATTTTTAGCCGACGCAATTTCAAATAATGACTTCGAACGCCCTAAGATCGATCATTCTGCCGATTGCGGTCATCAGTGTCGGATTCGCGGCCGTGATCGGTTTGAGCGGTTATCTGGACCGAAACCGTGCCGAACTTCCAACCGGTTTCGAGGATAGCGACCTGGCAATGAACGGATCAAGACTAAAGGGTTTCGCATTGGGTTTTGAGGGGTT
This sequence comes from uncultured Chloracidobacterium sp., assembly GCA_964625555.1. Classification (GTDB taxonomy): domain Bacteria; phylum Acidobacteriota; class Blastocatellia; order Pyrinomonadales; family Pyrinomonadaceae; genus OLB17. The sequence goes on along the minus strand of CAZVDM010000035.1, from coordinate 9,204 downwards.
AATGGCCGATTGGTACTGGATGCGATCGCTCCAGTACATTGGCGGTAAGATCGTGAATGCAAAGACTGAGATCAATATTGATGACCTTCGGGATCTGAATCCCCGCCTTTTATATCCGTATCTTGATAACGCCACCGACCTCGATCCGCACTTTATCGCCGCTTATTCTTACGGAGCGGTCATCTTGCCGGCGATCGACCCTGAAAAGGCCATTGCGATAGCTCAAAAAGGCATCGATAAGAATCCATCGGAATGGCGTCTTTATCAACATCTTGGCTATATTTATTGGAAGCTTGGCCGTTACGCCGAAGCGGCCGATACCTATGAAAAGGGATCGCAAATTTCCGGTTCCAGCTCATTCATGAAGCTAATGGCCGCATCGATGCGTACCGAAGGCGGCAGCCGGGCGACTTCGCGTGCGATCTATAGGCAAATGCTTGCTGATTCGCAGGACGAAGCCGTGACCATTACCGCAAAACGACGGCTGATGGGCCTCGATTCGCTCGATGAACGAGAGGCCATCGACCGTGTGCTCGCTGACTTCAAGGAAAAAAACGGCCGCTGTGCCAACAGTTTTGGCGAGATCGCGAATGCATTATTTCAGGTCCAACTTCCGGAGGGCCGCACGTTTCGAATCGACACGAGCAGACGCCTTGTTGATCCGAGTGATGCACCCTACGTGCTTGATAAAGAAAACTGTAAGGTCAAACTTGATCCCAATAAGACCGCAATTGCTCTTCAATAGAGCAGAACAGCAACCAAATTACGAAAAGGATCTTTATGGAATACGCAGTCGAGATACAGAATTTGTCGAAGGATTACGAGACCGGCTTTTGGCGCAAGAAGAAGGTCCGTGCGTTGGATGATCTTACACTGAATGTCATGCCCGGGCAGATCTTTGGGTTCCTGGGCGGCAATGGTGCGGGCAAGACCACGACGATCAAGACGCTGATGCGGCTGCAGTTTCCGACCGCAGGTTCGGCGAAGATACTGGGCTGCGACATTTCGGACGTGCAAATGCACAGGCGGATCGGTTATTGCCCGGAGAATCCGTACTTTTACGACTATCTGACGGCTCGCGAGCTGATGGATTACTTCGGTGAGCTGTTTGGTTTCGATAGATCGAAACGCGCGGCAAAGACTTCGGAACTGTTGACCGCTGTTGGGCTCGATGAGAAAGACTGGAAGAAACAATTGAGAAAGTTCTCTAAGGGAATGCTGCAGCGTGTAGGCCTTGCACAGTCGCTGATAAACGATCCCGAGATCGTGTTTCTCGATGAACCAATGAGCGGCCTCGACCCTGTCGGGCGAAGAGAGATACGCGAGCTGATCGCATCGCTTCGTGACAAGGGCACGACCGTTTTTATGTCCACGCATATCTTGTCAGACATCGAAGCCCTGTGTGACGAGGTCGCGATCCTTAGAAAGGGAAAGCTCTCCGCGTCGGGCAACCTCAACGAACTGCTTAGCGGCGAAGACTCGCGGGCACTCGAGATCAGTATTCAGGGCGTCGCCGCAGACGCGATACGTGGAGGAATCGAATTCATCGCCGGTGCGACGTTCATCCCAAAACCGAACGGTGCGAACATACAAATACTCGACGAATCGGACATCGACGCCGTCCTGAACATCACCCGCCAAAAAGGCGGCCGCCTCGCCTCGATCCATCCGGTCAAACAATCGCTCGAAGAACTGTTTGTACGAGAAACGGATGCGCACTAAAACGCGCTTTTGGGGGAAAACCAATCGTGTAATTTTCACGTTGTGTTTAGATTGTGGTACGTACCACAATTTATGAAGGCGAATCCCTAAAACACGCATCGGGAACCCGCGTTTATTGGTCGGGAACCACTATAATAGCGATTGGGAACCCCGAAAAACAGACTTGGGTTCCCCAAAAAAGACATCGAGAACCCACGATCTTTCGGGCGAAAAAAACGGGTTCCCGATCCGTTACCGAAAACTATTTCGAAAATCGCGTTTTGAACCGCGTTATATGAGAACGACGAAATCGATCGATCCGACAAAGCCGTTGGGACATACTTCTTTTCCAACAATGGTCGCCGTACGTCCGAAAAACAGACCGTTCCGAGTTACCTTAGTCGGCAGTGCCCGACGAGGCGGGCGAAACTGATGGGAACGACGACAACAAAATACACTGACATCTCAATTTATCCGAATTTGGGCGTCCTGCTCACAATTCCGCATCCCGTTTCCTGAATGCGGACGGCCGTGTCTTGTTCAAGTTAGGAGCCAGGTTTCGGCCTCATTGTAATGCGAAAAGCACTTAAAGTCGGCGCCAGCCATTTTTACGTGCGAAATGACGTATTCGAGGTCGTGTTCGGTGGGAAGATAATCTCCAACAACCGCAACACGAATTCCCGGGCTTAAACGTACGTATTCTGCCACAGTTGAAAGCAAGACGTCGGAGTTCTCCGCCGCAGTCGTTTTCCGCTCTATAAGTACCTTCTTCAAACGCAGTTGAGCACATACCATTGCGATCTCGGCGAGACGATCGAGCGCCGAAGCTCGGTCGAGCGCTTCGATATCGATACACGCGTAGAGATATTCGCCGCGTTTTTCAAATGCCAGATCGAAAACGGGAGAGGGGATTTTAAAGGATCGTGCCGAAATAACTCAATACGTGCATCGATATTGATACATCTCGACAAGAATACAAAGACGAATTTCCGATGTATGTTAGCCGCCTAACATAATGCTAATTGCATGGTTGAGGTTCATGAACGGCGGCCCTCGAAGAAAAAAAGCGGCGAGATCGCTCACTTTTGATCAGCAGCGAGACGTTCGAAAAGCTTGATCAGGGCCTTTTCTTCGGGATCGAGGCCGGATTGGATGAGCTTAATGGAGCGCGACCGTCGGGGCCGAAATTCGTCGATAGTGATCCCGGCAGCGTACGAATCGAGTACGACCGGGTGAATGTACGACGAACGGCAGACGGTCGGAGTGTTGCCGAGATGTTCGGCCGTGTATTTTACGGCCCGGACGATGTTTTTCTTAACGGCGGCATCGCTTTCGGCCGAGCCGATCTCAGCGAGTTTGACGGCGGCGAGCAGTGAACCGCCCCAGGTGCGTAGATCTTTGGCCGAAAATTGCCGGTCCGTGGCTTCCTTTAGATATTTGTTGATCTGGGCCGGAGTGATGGGACACTCCCGGCCCAGATCATCGATGTACCGAAACAATTTGCGGCCGTGTTTCAGTGCCGTCATTTGGCTGATGACCGATGCGAGTTCGGCGTCGACTAGCAGCTTTCGATGTCGAATGTGGCTTTTGCCGACAAAATCGAATTCGAGTTTACCGCCGCGGCCGATCGAAAGGTGACGCTTTTGCAGTGTTGTTAGCCCGTATGTTTTATACTTACGTTCGCTCTTGTCAGTGCCGACGCGAAAATAGAGGGAATTGATCAAACGCAGTGCGACAGCGAGTACCTTTTCGCGGGGTAGACCATCGAGTGCGAGGTGCTCGTTTGTGATCAGCTTGAGATTTGGCAAAAACTCGCCAAAGCGTTCGATGCGGGCGAACTTCTTTCGCTGCTGTTTACGCACAAAGGTTGGATGATAGATGTATTGAATTCGTCCCGTTAGGTCGACGCCAAGAGCCTGGACCTTGCCGCCGGGAGACGGGTTTATCCGGACCTCGCGCCATGCCGGCGGAATTACGAGCAAGGCGATCCGTCGGAGTTGGTCGGGATCACCGAGCTTTGTGCCGTCCTTTTCGGTGTAATAGAATCCGCGTGGGGTCTTTCCATTACGCCGCCACCAAGAGGCACGCCGCCCCGGGATTAGAAACGATCTATCTTTAGAATGTGCCATGCGTCGACCGGAAAAAGGTCTCTGATGAGGTTACACCAGATCAGACAGCAGATATGTGCTCAGGGAAACATAGCGGCGAATGTTCGTAACAATACCGACAAGGCCTTTAGAAAGACCCACTATGATCGAAGGTGCGATTATGGTAGAAATCATCGGTTGGGCGGCGTCTGTAATTCTATTGATGACGCTGGTAAAACAGGTGCATAAGCAGTGGAAGGAACGGACGAGCGAAGGCATCTCGAAATGGCTTTTTACAGGTCAATTGGTGGCGTCGGTCGGCTTTACGGTTTATAGTATCTTGACCGTCAGCTGGGTTTTTGCGGTCACGAATGCGGCTCTTACGGTCAATAATCTGGTCGGTATCTGGCTATATTTTCATTTCAAAAAGGGGGAGAAATAATGACGTCAGGCGGACCCGACATCACAGACGTGCGCACCGAGAGCCCGTTTTGGCTGATGAAAAACGGCTACATGGAACCGTATTATTCGCTCATCGAGGACGCAAAAGCGGATTTCGCCGTTGTCGGCGGTGGGATCTCGGGTGCGCTGACGGCCCGAAGCCTGGCGATCGCGGGTGCGAGTGTGCTCGTTGTCGACCGCCGGCACATTGCCATGGGCAGCACGTCGGCAAGCACCGCGCTGCTCCAGTATGACATCGACAAAACGCTTATTGACCTTATCGGTGTGATGGGCGAGAAGGCAGCCGTTCGAGCTTACGAACTGAGCCTACAGGCACTTCGGGATATCGAGAAGATCGCCCCGACGCTCGCTATCAGTAATGAGCTTGAACCGCGGCTCAGTATTCGTTTTGCGAAGTTCAAAAAGGATGAATCACTATTGGAAGCCGAGTTCAAGGTGCGAAAAGCAGCAGGTTTTGACGTCGAGATGTGGGATGCGGCCAAGATCGCGAAGAATTTTCCGTTTTCCGCGCCCGCGGCACTCTCAACTCGGCCAAGCGCGATCGTCGATCCATATCGGCTGACGCACGGTTTGCTTGCCGACGCAGTAAAACGCGGTGTCAGGGTCTTCGATAAAACGCCGGTGCAGCGTATCGAACGTCAGAAGAGCGGCGTCGTGCTTCACACCCTAGGAGGGCATCGCATAAGAGCTAAGAAAGTGGTGATCGCCTGCGGTTACGAGTCGGTCAACTTCATTCCTAAAAAGGTTGGAACGCTTAGCTCGACCTTCGCGTTCGCAACCGAGCCGCTGGCGTTGAAAAAGATATGGCACCAGAACTGCATCTTTTGGGACACGGCCGAGCCGTACACCTACGGCCGGACGACTGCCGACGATCGCATAATATTTGGCGGGGAGGACGAGCCATTCTACGATCCGGCCCGTCGCGACGCAATGCTCGACGCAAAAACCGGGAAGCTCACAAAGAAGCTAAAAAGGCTTTTCCCGGACATTCCTTTTAAAGTGGATTACAGTTGGGCGGGGACGTTCATCGAGACCGAGGACGGCCTGCCATACATCGGCACGATAAAGCAGTTACCCCACACATATTTTGCTCTCGGCTACGGCGGAAACGGCATCACGTTCAGCCAACTGGCTGCTGACATTCTCACGGCCCAACTCATGGGGCAAAAGCGAGCGGATGAAAAGTTGTTCTCGTTCGATCGCTGTCCTCGCTGATCTATTTCTCCGTAGTTCTCTTGATATATTGAACGATCCGGTCGGGCTCCATCGGCTCGAGCAAGGCCTTTGTTTCGATATCGTCGCAGTCAATGCCGACCTTAACAGCGATCAGCTGCAGCAGCTCGATCATCTTTGTGTTTTCCTTTTCGGCAAGCATATTGATCTGCAGATCCAGGTGGTTTCGCCGGTCGGAGACTTCAGTTTCGTGGTTTTGGCTGATCAAAATAAAGGTGGAGAGAAAGATAGCCTCTAGCGATACCACCAGCGTCAAGAAAGTGAAAGGGAATGGGTCGAACTGAAATTTTGGAATCACGTTTACGACGATCCAGACTCCGAACCAGATCACGTGGACATATACGAACACCATGCTGCCGCAGAAGGCCGCGATCGCCTCCGAGATCTTCTCGCCGAGCGTACCGCTTTCGCGCTGCGCTTCCTCGATCCTGGCGATCTTTTTGATATTGCTTTTGATCTCCTTTTCAAGGGAATCGGCCGACGTATATTTTTTGGCCGTTCCGGCAGCATTTGTTTTCGCGGCCATACTTTTAACCTCCTTTCATCGCAGCTGTTGATGATCGATAAACAGAAAATAAAACAGGAGGCCCTTAAAGGCCTCCTATGTCAACGGATAGAGTGCAAATTATAGATTCGCCCGCCGCCCGGTGATCAACTGAACTAAAAGAACCACGACCGCGATCACCAGCAAAATGTGTATAAGATTACCAACCGCGGCTCCGGCAAATCCGAAACCTAGTGCCCACAATACCAATAAAATTAGAATAATTGTCCACAACATTTTCGTTTCCTCCCTTGTTTTTTGACTTTTCCGAATGCCTATTTTGCCTTTGCCTTTTTCGAAGTCGCTTTGGCCGGCGTCCTTTTTGACGCTGCCGACGAGGCCTTCGCCGTCGGCGATCCGGAAGATACGGCTTTGCCCTTTCCCGCGGTTTTTGACTTTGCAGTGCCGGCGGCCGCCGATTTCTTGGCGGCAGGTTTTTTGGCTTTCGAGCCTGCCGCAGTGCCCCGCGCAACTCCCGTCGCTTTTACAGCCGCACCGGCGGCACCGACTACAGCTCCACTTGCCGCACCGGCGACGAGTTCGCTGACGACCTCTTTTGTTTTCTCAACGATCGTCGCCAGAGAGCCCTTCTTTGCAGTTTTCTTTGTTGCCATTTTAATGCCTCCCTCGTTGCTAAATTTTTGGACTATCTGCCGGCAGCGGCCGATGCCTCCTTTCTAAAGTTCGCTTTTTCGGCTTCCATTTTGTCGCCCAGCTGGTTGAGAGCGCTCGAATCGAACTGCTCCTTTACTAGCGGAAACATCTTATCTTCCTCTTCTTTGACATGATGATCAGTATCCTCCATCAGGACCTTCAATTTCGGTTCGAACTGCTCACTGCCTTCCGTCAGATCGGCCAGTTGGCGTAGAAACATCTTCATCTGCCGGTGTTCCTCGATCCCTTCGAGAACGATATCGACAAGCTCTTTGTCGCCATCTTCCTGGAGTTTCGGATAAAAGATCGTTTCTTCGATATGGGCGTGTACATCCAGTTCGGCCTTGATCTTTTTGAAGATCGATGGATGTTTAGATTCGTCTGATTCCTTAACGTCCTGAAATAACTTACGCACAATATCGTGATCTGCTTTTAATAATTCGACTGCGTTCATTTTGATAACTCCTTTGTTATTAAATTCCCGACCGATGTGCGGGCTAGAGATAAGTTACATTTGTGCGGCGGGCGTGTATGTATTCGAGCGTACAGATGTGAAAAAAGTTGGTATTGAATGACGCGGGAAACACTACATCAAATTTACGGGGTCGATCTCGACGTTGATGGTGCGGAGGTCGCAGCCTTGGTGTTCGGCGTCGAGGAGGGCGATGTTTAGGGTTTCGCGCAAGGTTCGGCGGGTCGTGGCTTTGAGGATGATCTGGACGCGGAATTCGTTCTTTAGGCGCGAGAGCGATGCGGGGGCGGGGCCCAGGATTCGGAGCGGCGGAGTGGAGGAGTTGGGGAGTCGGGGAGACTCGATGCTGCGGGCGGCGGTGTCAAGTGAACGTCTCAATATGTTCGCTTGTTTTGAGGCGTAGGCGTGGTCGCGGTGTTTGATGAGGATCGACGCGAGGACGTAGAACGGCGGGTAGCCGAGCCGCTGGCGAAATTTTATCTCTTCGGCGTAAAAGCCTTCGTAATCCTGTTGTTTGGCGTGGCGGAGCGCGTAGTGTTCAGGGTAATAGGTCTGGATTAGGACCTTTCCGGCCTGTTTACCGCGACCCGCACGGCCGGCGACCTGGGTGATGAGCTGGAAGGTTCGTTCGGCCGAGCGCAGGTCGGGAAGGCCGAGTCCGATATCGACCGAAATAACTCCGACGAGCGTAACGTTGGGGAAATCGTGGCCTTTGGAGATCATTTGGGTGCCGACGAGCATGTCGAGGCCGCCCGCGGCAAATTTGAGCAGGACGTCTTCGATCTCGCCTTTGTGTGCCATCGTGTCGCGATCGACGCGTGCGATCCGCATGTTCGGGAACTTTTTCGTTAGCTGGTCGGCAATGTTCTCGGTGCCTCCGCCGACGAAATAGAGATACTCGCTTTGGCAATGCGGGCAAACTTTCGGCGAGCGTTCGCGGTGATTGCAGTAATGACAGAGAAGTTTGTTATCACCGCGGTGAAAGGTGAGCGTGATGTCGCAATTCGGGCATTTGAGCGTCTCGCCGCACGTGCGGCACAGCACGAACTGCGAAAATCCGCGGCGGTTGAGCAGGATGATGACTTGCTCGCCTTTTACGTGCGTTTGTTTGATCGCGTCGAGCAACTCTGGCGAAAGCGCGACGTCTTTGCCAAAACGTTTGAAAACGTCGCGCATATCGATCAATTCCGCAGTCGCGAGGCCGAGTCCGCCGATGCGGTCGGGCAGGCGAAGATATGTGTATTTGCCGTTTTGGGCGTTATAGAAGGATTCCATCGCGGGCGTGGCCGAGCCGAGAACGACGACCGCTCCGGCGAGGTTGGCACGCATAACGGAAACGTCGCGGGCGTTATAAAACGGCGATTCGTGCTGGCGATACGACGGGTCGTGTTCTTCGTCAACGATGACGAGGCCGATGTTTTCGAGCGGCGCAAAGACCGCGCTTCGCGTGCCGATCGCTATGCGGGCGTCTCCGCGGCGGATGCGGCGCCATTCGTCGTAACGTTCGCCAGTGCTGAGATTTGAGTGGAGAATTGCGACCTCCGAGCCGAAAACCGCACGTAACCTTCGCGAAAACACAGGCGTCAGGGCGATCTCAGGCACCAGCATCATCGCACTGCGGCCGCTATCGAGGGCGTGACGCATCGCCCGGATATAGACCTCGGTCTTGCCGCTGCCGGTCACGCCGTGGAGTAGGAACGCTTTGAATTTGTCGCCGTCGCCGATCGCCGTCGTGATCGCATCGAGGGCGGTTTGTTGTTCGGCAGTGAGCGTAAAATCGTCGCGTTTTGGCAGTTTGGCGTATTTCAGCGGATCGCGATCGACGTCTTGGATAAAGATCTCGACGATCCCGCGTTTCGCGAGAGTATTGAGCGGCGAGACTCCGACGTTGGCTTGTTCGAGAACGTCGGTGAAGAGCATTTCGTTATCGTTTGCTGCGAGGAGAGCGATTATCGTGTTTTGGTCCTCGGTGAGCGGCTTTTGTGTGGGCGAGAGAACCACCCCGTCAGCCGAAGCGGCTGCCACCCCTCCTTGGTAAGGAGGGGAGCTTT
>CAZVDM010000034.1:0-26234 GCA_964625555.1 uncultured Chloracidobacterium sp. | reverse complement strand
CGATAATATCGGCTTTGGCCGCGGGCGTTTTCTGCAGAGTGTTTAGCATCTTGACATACTCTGCCTGCGTCAGCGGCTTTTCCTGAGCAAAGACCGACTGGATCAAAATTAGTAATACAATTGCACTAACGAGCTTTTTCATCTTTATGATTGATGCCTAGCGGCGAATTTTCGTTGGTATCTGATCGCGGGCTATCGCCTTTCGAGCGAATTCCACTCAAGCCGTATCTGGAATTGCGGGTCGAGTTTCAGCGCCTCGGCGAAATGTCTGTCAGCGATGTCGATCATTCCCAGGTTCCTTAGTCTTAATCCCAACATCCAATGATATCGCGGATCAGCGGGAATATACTTGGACGCTTCGGTAACAAGTTCATTTGCCGATTCCGGCTTGCCAACGGTAAGGACTGCACCGGCCAGCATGGTCAGCACCACAGGCTGGGCGGCGTTTCGTTCGATGGCCGAGCCCCAAACTGCGATCGCTTCGTCGCGGCGTCCAAGCTGCCAGAGAGCTTCGCCCTTTTCCTCGAGAGCCGATGTTAGATCCGGCCGTTCGGCCATTGACTGGTCGAGGTTGGTAATTGCTTCACTTGGACGGCCCAAGCGGTTCAGGATCGCCCCGCGATAGTAGAGGCTCATCGCACGCGTTTGTCCTTCCTGTTTTTCGGCAGCTTTGTTTAACAACATCACGGCGTCTTCGGTCTCGCCGGCCAGATACTCGAGCCAGGCAAGCTTTGAGATCGCTTCCCTGTTTGTGAGCAACGCCGAACTTGAGGCTAACTCGAAATGCCGTTTACCGATCGCAACGTTACGACGGTCATTCGCTGAAAGCCACACGTCCGGTTTAATACGCGCAAGTGCGAGTTCATCGGGTATTTGGAGGCTCTCGAAAGCGATCGCACCCGCACGTTCATGAAAACGGACCCAACCGCTGTGGATATTGAGGCCCACCCAAACAAATGTAAAGATCAAAAAGACCCAACCCGCGTTCTTGACCTTTCCGGCAGACCTAAGCGTATATTTGTAGAACGTGAGGTCCTCGGTACCAAGCAGTTTCCACGTCCTTATCAAGATAAATGTGGTCACGCATGCAACGCCAAGAGCCATTAGCATCGGAACCAGTTGGTAGACGTCCCAAACCGCCATAAAGCTTACGAAGAATATCACTGCAGCAGCGACCTCTTGCGGCCAGGTAAGCGAAAAGTTTTTGGTGATCTTGTTCTTAACACCGACAGCCGGTTTTCCAAATCCGAAATAAAGGGCGTCGTTTGGACACACACTGACGCAGTCCATGCATTTCATACAGCCTTGATCGACGACCATTCCGTATTGTTTGACCTCAGCATGTACCAATACGTTCGAAGTACATACCGCGGTACAGTGACCGCATTCATTGCACGCATCGGTAACGCGGATCTTGCCCGGGGCAAATTTGTCGGCGATCGCGAAAAATCCTCCGTAAGGACAAGCGTAAGTGCAAAACCCCTTAGAACCCAAGAAATAAACGGTCATGAAACCGCAAATAAAGAGAAATGGTATCGCCACCCAATACGGCGGGAACGTGACCCAAAATTCGGTCGTGATCAGGTGATTCGTAAACTGCGGGATCAGCGGTTCCGTCGGCGGGGCCGCGAAGATGCGAAATACCGTCGGCCATACGAACATGTACAAGGCCACGATCAGCGGTACAAAAACCAAGACACGCGACCTGAACGGCTTCGGCGTCAAGCCCATTTTTTTCAATAACCAGGCGCAAAAGTCCTGAAGAGCCACGATGTGACATCCCCAACCGCAGACGAACCGTCCGAAAATAAGGGTGGCAAGGATCGCGAGTGAAAAGAAGATAAATCCTGCGTTTACCGCCCCGTTCTGGATAGTGTACATCGCCTCCGAAGGCTCGATCGGTGAAACCGTTACCCCGGAGATCTGCCACTGAATAACGTGGGCGATCATTAACACCGTCAGCGAAATGAGGGCCAAGGCTCGCCATCGGCTAGTCTTTGATTCAGCAACTTTACTGTTCTTTACAGGAGAATTCCCGAGCACGGGCAGCGCAATACTGCGCTTGTTTTTGGGTTTCTGGCTTTCACAACCGGATTTCATAAATTCACTGCGTTATACGAGGGACCGTCAATTGAGCGGAATTCTGTACTTACGGATTATTCTACATTATACTTGCGCGAAAACATTTCAAGACAAGGAGTTCGCAACCGATATGAATAGAGTGAAATTCGCTCCGCTACGCGTTCTGGTTTCCGCAATTGCGGTTTTTACCGCGATGACAGCTAATTTGATCTCGATAAATACCGCTTCGTCGCAAACACGAGAAGAGATGAACGGCGGCAAATCGCGGGTGTACTCGTCCGGCGGTATTGCCGAATTCACCCCGGACGGAGTTCCGACAGGCCCTCAATATCAAATATTCGACATTGGAATAGTAGCTACCGGAGACACTGCGTCGCAAGGATTTGGTGTCTCAACCGGCGGCGTTGCAGTTGGGAGATCGGTACGAACCGGCGGCGCACAGGCGTTTTCCTGGACGCAGGCCGGCGGAATAATCGGACTGCCGAATATCGCCGGCCGGGCATTTTGCGTATCGAACGGTGCCAACAACACCGGAACGATCGCCGGCACATGCGCGGCATCGCTGTTCGGCACGAGCCGACTTCCGGTGATCTGGCAAAACGGTGCCGTCTCGCAATTGCCGCTGCCGGGCGGCGAAACGCTCGGCGACGCTAACGACGTGAATACGGCAGGCGTCGCCGTCGGTTCGATCAACAGCGGTAGCCTGCAAAGAGCGGCGATCTACAATGGCGGTACAGCGACCGTCATCACCCAGACAACCTCGGGCGGCAGTTTCTTTACTACTGCATTCGGGATCAACGACTCCGGACGAATTATTGGTACCGGCATCGATCCGTCGAACGCAGCTCGCAACGTCGGGATGGTCTTCGAGATCGGCAGTGGCTCTGCGACCGAGGTAGGTGCTCTTCCCGGAGCAAACGGCGCGTTGGCGTTTGGTGTTGGGAACGGCGGCCACGTTGTTGGCTCAAGCATGATGAATCAAGGCTCGGGCCTGCCATTTATTTGGACTGCCGGCGGGGGAATTGTCCCGATCCCGCTTCCGGTCGGCACGACCCAGGGTTCGGCAAGGGCAGTTAACACGGACGGGCGGGCTGTCGGGACCGCTTCGTCCGCGTTTGCTATCCCTTTCCTTTATGACGGCACGGCGACGTATAGACTTGCGGATCTGATCCCCGCCGGAACCGGATGGGATCTATCGACGAATACTTCATCGTCGGCTCTTGGTATCAGCGACGGCAATGTAATTGTCGGCACCGGCGTGCTAAATGGCCAGGTACACGCATATGCAATGGTCCCTGTCTCTAATCTGACGCTCAGCGGGCGAATTCTGACGTCCGCCGGCAATGGAATTCGAAACGCTTTTGTCACAATCAGCGGCGGCAGTCTTACAACACCGATAACGGTCCAGACCGGAGGTTTCGGGTATTACAATTTCACCGGTCTTCAATCCGGATCCAACTATACAGTGACGGTTACAACAAAGCGGTATGTGATCGCCCAACCGTCGCGGATGGTGACGATGAACGGAAATGTGGCCGATTTCAATTTCGTCGCTGCCCCGTTTTGAATGGAAATAAACGATTTGTCACTGAGGCGTCGGCGTCCGAATAGGTCGGCAATATTATTGACTTTTTGCGCAATTCGGGATAGACTGTCAGACTATTTCCACAAATTTTGTCTGTCAAATTGAGTTAAATACAAGGTGTTAGTAGGGTTAGTAAATCAATAGGAGTAAGGAATGATGAAAAAGATTGTGCCGGCTGGCCGGCTTCGTATTGCTTTGTCGATTTTGGGAGTGTTTCTTTTAATGGGCATTGCATGGGTCGCGCTGGATCAGCGAACCATGGCCGGTTCCGAAGGGGAAAGCGGCACACTCGAAAAGTTGATCGTGGCAAACGGCGACGCCGTGATGCAGATCGACCTGAATAAGCTGAATGGAACTAAGGCCCGCGGCCAGAACACACCTGTTAATTTTGCCATCGAAGCGAATTCCTTCTTTAAGGTTCTCGTTTTTAATGACGAATTTAGAGGAACCTTACCGAGTTCTATGGCAATATTGCCCGAACCCTCGACAGCTACGTTCCCAAAGGGCCTTGATGCTTCGCTCGGCCAGCTTGTAATTGAAAGTCTTGAGTGGGGCGGTCAGTATGAAATGGCTATCCGCGATTCGAGAACCGGAGTTACTTTCTTCAATATTGAGGGGCAGACCTTTGAATATGACGCCAATGAGCGTCGTTTGAACATGAAAGAAGGCCGGCTGGTTATTTCTGACGAATTTGCGGCGATGTTGAAGCGTCCTGCCGATTCTGGATCTGTTGCCGGAACGATTTCGATCTCTGCGATCCTGAAGACTATTGAGGTGACAAAAGTCACCAACGGCGAAGTCAAAACTGATGTTTTGCCGGCACTTGGCAGTTCTGATGCCGGAAGCGTTCCCGGTCCTGATGTTATCGTCGGAGACCTTAGCGGCCTGGCACAATTTGGTTCCTCCAGCGGTACGCAGGTCGGCCTTGCCGTCGGAACCGATTCTTGCAATTTTGGTACGGTCGATCTGAACTGGTTTGCCAACCCTTCGAACGACCACCCGGTCATCCCTCAGAATCTCTATAGAATGCGCGGCGGAGCGACAAACAGCGACACGTTCGAACAGATCGGTCAGTCGAGCGTCAAACACGCATTCACCGCACTGACCAACAACATCTGCAGCTTGGGATGTAACGGTGTCGGCGGCACCCGGCTAGGATCGGGCTGCTCGGACCCATACGGAGCAAGTTTGAACGCCGGCCCGAATCTTGGTTCGCGTGCATGGATCAATCCTTTCACTGGAGCTTATCCTCGAAATGATTCGCCCACTACGCCGAATAACAGTCATACAGGTCACACTCACCTTGGCCCGACGCACCGCATTTTGACTGAGATCGCAGACCTCGTCCCGGCACAAAATGTCGGCGCTACATATTATGCTGAGTCGCAGTATGTAACTCCGCATGAATACGTTTGGTGTCAGGCAAATCCGACCCAATGCAATATGAACAACAACGTCTCGTATCGACGTTACAATGTAACCAGCTCAGCAAGCCCGTTCACCTTCTCGGCCGCGGCAGCAACCGTGAGAATGAAGACCGCGCTTTCGGCTTGGACCGGTTCAACTATCGCCGAATTTCGGCCAGATCCTGTGAATGACGGCGTCGCCGCGATCGGTTACAAGGTCACAAACCCGTCGCCTGGCGTTTGGCATTATGAATATGCCATCTACAATCAAAACCTTGATCGTGCCATTCAGTCGTTTGGTATACCGGTCGGCACGGGCGTTACGATCACCAATGTAGGATTCCATGCACCGCCTCAGCATCCCGGTTCAACGTTGGATGGCACGTCCGGCGACTCAGGCTTCAGCAGCACGGCCTGGACGCAAACGCTAGCGGGCGGAGTAATGACATGGGGATCAGAAACAATGCTACAAAACCCGAACGCAAATGCCGTTCGTTGGGGAACCTTGTACAACATCAGGTTTGATTCGAATCGTCCGCCGGCAACTGTGAACGCGACAGTGGGCTTTCTCAAGACCGGTAGTCCGATGTCGGTACAGATCCAAGGTCCGAGCACTCCGACAGTGGCGTTTGTAACGATAGCGGGCAGAGTTACCAATGCGGCAGGGCAGGGGCTTTCGAACGTTCGAGTTTCGATGGCTGACCTTAACGGATCTGTTCGTGTGTCAACAGTGTCAAGTTCGCTTGGATATTATCAATTTGATAATGTCGCGACCGGAACAACATACTCGTTGACGCCGGTGTCGAAGCGTTATACCTTCACGCCTCAAAACGTTTCGCCGACGGACAACGTCTTTAATTTGGACTTTGCAGGTACACCGATACCCTAGGCTTTTGGGGCATTCGAATATAGATAAGGCGGCTTTCGGGCCGCCTTTTTTTGTCGCGGACTCACCTTTTGTCCCAAAGACGTCGAAACAAATAAGCGGGAAAGTTCAAAAAGAACTTTCCCGCTCGTTTATTATAACGAATAGAGTAATTATTAGTTAACCCATTCTTCCTCGTAATTTAACTGCCAGTGCCTCGTAACCCATGCTTGTGCAGCGGTCATGGCAACATTCTTCCATTTTTTGAGATTCTCTAAAACGGAAAGTGCCGCCATCGGCTTGCTCGGATCGCGTTCGACCCGAATCACTTGAGTTGATACTTCGATGATCGCTTTGTTCTCGTCCATTATTTTCAAACGGACTTCACTTCCGACCGGCGGCAATGTCTCAAGATTTACCAATGCGCTGGTTTCGCCAACGTTTTCAGTAAGCCCTTCGACGGATATCGTTTCGCCGCTCTCTGCATCAACCCAGCTTGCCAAAACCGGCATGCTTGCAATGATACGATGGTGCAATGGCGTCTTGTATGATGCGGTAGAATATTCTACGTCTGCCATTATTTCCCCCTTTACCCTGCTTGTATATGCATTTGCCGCGTCGATAGTATGTCGCCTTGTCAAATGCGTGACCAATTTAATGCACTTTTACAAAAAAGTCAAGTTTCCGATCTTGTCGTAAAACACCGCAATCACTTGCTTTTGCTTAATACAGGCATTGGCACTCGTCTTTTGTAACACAAAATATTACAAATAGCAAGGATTTTCGTGAAAAAATGCACTAACTTTTCTAATTGCGGTCCAAAAGAACAAATTCACACTGATTTCACAACAAATTAACACTATGTTCTTTCGTCTGCCGTAAGGTCAGTAATTTGTCGCAAGGAACTCAAATTGCTTCATTAATGCCTAACAAACATAGCTGAATCGATCGGCGCACCAAAGCCCACTTTGAGGGGGATGCCAGCTGAACGTGAAAGGTATGTTAATCAACAGTTTACAGTTGATTTGAAAGGATCGGCAGCTTGCACTTCGAGCCATTTAATGCAATTTTCGAAAGCTTAAAATCCGAAAAGTAAAATAAAAATCCAAAATTCAAAATTAGTACGGTAAATACCGGCTCGAAAAAACAATTCTGCATTTGAAAAACTCAAAAACGGAGTCAAAAAAGCAAATGACTAAAAATTATTCAAACAAATTTATTTCGGCGATGTTGTTTACATTGCTGATGTGTGTCGGGCACATTTTTGCCCAGTCAACACTCACCGGCGGAGTCACCGGAAAGGTGACCGACCCTCAGGGCGCGATCGTGCCGAATGCTACGGTGAAGATCACGAATACCGGCACCAACAGCTCGGTGACCGTTACTGCAAATGACGACGGAGCCTACAGTGCATCCAATCTTCAACCCGGCACCTATCGGCTTGAGATCACGTCAGGCGGTTTCGCACCGTCAAAGGCCGAAGGCGTTGTGGTCGAGGTCGGACGTGCTACCAATATCGATGTCAGATTAACGGTCGGCACTGCAGTCGCCGAGGTTGAGGTTACAGCTGAGGCACCCGTCATCAATTTGAGCGACAACGCAAACGCGTCCAATATCAATCAGACCTCGATCAACGAATTGCCGATCAACGGCGGCCGCTGGTCGAACTTTGCGTTGCTTACGCCCGGAGCCGTTCCTGACGGCACATTCGGTCTGATCAGCTTCCGCGGCATCTCTGGCTTGCTTAACAACAACACTGTTGATGGTGGTGACAATAACCAGGCTTTCTTCTCAGAAGAGCGAGGCCGCACCCGTATCGGCTATGTGATCAGCCAATCGGCGATCCGTGAGTTCCAGGTCAATACTTCGAACTATTCGGCTGAATATGGCCGCAGCGCAGGCGGCGTAACTAATGCCGTGACAAAGAGCGGAACGAACGAATTCCACGGCGAGGCCTTTTATTACAACCGTAATAACCGCAACGGTGCTCGTAACCCGCGTGCGTTCAATTCGGTTTTGGTCAATGGCGTATCGACGCTGGTTGCGGCGAAACCGAAAGATCTGCGTGAGAAATTTGGCGGAGCGATCGGCGGCCCGATCGTCAAAGATCGCCTGTTCTTCTTTTTCAGTTACGATCAACAACGTCGTAATTTCCCTGGCCTTGGTGTTTTCTCCAACCCCGCATTTTTGAATACGGCGAATAGAACGCTTTTGTTGGCTCGCGGCCTTACCAACGCTCAGATCGATTCGACGCTGGGCTTCTTGAATTCGCTGACCGGTGAAACTCCTCGACGCGGTGACCAGACACTCTATCTTCCGAAAATTGACTGGATCATCAACTCTAAGAACTCCTTGGCAGTTAGCTACAACCGCCTTCGCTGGGAATCGCCCAACGGCATCCAAACTCAGGCAGTCAACACTCGCAGCCGTTCCAATTTTGGCGACGATTTCGTTGAGGTTGATTCACTGAACGCAAGACTCTCGACGTCTGTCACGTCAAACATTCTTAACGAGTTTCGTTTTCAATACGGACGCGATCTCGAATACCAGTTCAGCACGCCTCCGCTTCCCGGTGAGCCGACGACCTCGAACACCGCGGTCGGCGGAGTCCGTTCACCGAATGTATTTATTACAAACGGTCTCGAATTTGGAACACCGACATTTTTGGAAAGGCCGAAGTTCCCGGATGAAAAACGTTGGCAGTTCGCTGATACTGTGAGCCTCACAAAGGGCGATCACAAGATCAAATTCGGGCTCGACATTAACCGTGTTTCGGATGACATCCAAAACCTGAGGTTTGAGGCTGGTTCGTATTCATACAACAACATCAATGATTTCATCCTTGATTATACGAACTATGTGACGCCGCTTGCCCCGGCTACGCTTTGTGCTACCGGAACCCGCACCGTCGGAAAGTGCTACACCAGCAATTTTCAACAGGGTATCGGCAATCCCGGACTCAAGATGACCAGCTGGGATTACAATTTCTTCGTTCAGGATGACATTCGTGTCACACAGAATTTGAGTGTTAACCTGGGCCTGCGTTATGAATATATTAGCCTTCCGGGGGCAACACTTCCGAGTTCCAGCACGGTCGTGATCCCGAATGACGGTCGCACATTGGCTCAAGCTACTTCGCAGATACCAAATGATAAAGACAATTTCGGCCCTCGCGTCGGTGTTGCTTACGACATCTTTGGCAACGGACGTACCAGCTTCAGAGCAGGATATGGCATCTATTTTGGCCGTATTCAAAACTCAACGGCGTACAATGCCTTGGTAAACACGGGTAATCCGGGCGGACAAGCTCAGGTGCAGGTTGCTGCCACTGCAGCGAACGCTCCGATATTCCCGCTGGTCCTGACGCCTGCCCAGCTTGCCTTTGCAGGTGGTGCAGTTCAATTCTTCGACCAGAATTTTGAAGCTCCGAAGATCCATCAGTATGATGCGATCATCGAGCATCAAATTTCGCGAAACACGGTCATTTCAGCTTCGTACATCGGCAGCCTCGGTCGCCAACTTCCGACGTTCTTTGACCTCAACTACGTCCGTACGGGGCAGACAAATTACACGTTTGTCGGCGGCCCGCAGGACGGTCAATCCATCACACTGCCTCTTTATGGTCGAGTTCCCGGAGCCGGGACACAATCGTTGACCAGCATTAAGAGCTCGGTCAGGTCGCAGTATGACGCTCTTGTGTTCAAGGGCGAACGTAGAATGACGAACGGCTTGCAATTCCAGGTTAGCTATACGCTGTCGAAATCGACCGATACAAACCAGAATTCGGCTACATTCACTCAGACAAACAGTCCGTATGACATTTTCGATACGAGTTTCGACGCCGGCCCGAGCAACTTTGATACTCGTCACCGATTTGTCGCAAGTGCGGTCTGGGCACCTACTTTCTATAAGGGGAGCAAATCGTCAATTGGTAATTACGTGCTGAATGGTTGGACGTTTTCGCCGATCTTTAACTACTTTTCGGGTAGGGCATTCAGTGCCACGATCTCGGGAACGAGTTTGAACGGCACGAACGGCGGCAACTGGAACCCGATACTTGGTCGAAATTCCGAAAGGCTGCCGAGCTTGTCCAATTGGGACGCCAGGATCTCAAAACGATTCAAATTCAACGAGACAATGGCTCTTGAGTTTTTGGCAGAAGCTTTCAACGTGGTGAATAAGACTCATATCTTTGCAACCAACTCCACGCAGTACAACCGCAGCGGAACGACGGGTACATTGAATTACAACACGTCGTACGGACAGGTTACCGGTACTGATAGCACCCTTTTCCGCGAACGGCAAGTTCAATTCGCGGCCAGATTCCAATTCTAGAAATAGATCGGTCTGGATCTCTTTATAGGCACGCCCCATTCGGGGCGTGCTTTTTTTTCGCTGCGCTTAAGTGTAACCTTTTGAACATGCGTATTTTGCAACTATCTTCGGCAAAGACCTACGGCGGGGGCGAACGGCACCTTGTCGACCTCAGCCGAGAGCTTCAAGCTCGGGACCACGACATATTTGTCGCCCTGCGGCCAACGAACGAATGGCAAGATCGGTTGGGATTCGTGTCGCCCGAAAACTTTCTTCACGTTTCAATACGAAACTCTTTCGGAATGTTCAGTGCAAAACGCATCGGAAGATTTTTGATCAAGAACAAGATCGATATTATCCACGCACATGTCGCCCGTGATTATCTGGCGGCAAGTATCGCCGGACGGATCGCCGAGAACACGAAAATAGTCTTAACGCGCCACGTTCTCTTTCCAATGAAGCCGTTTCACAAATTTGCGCTGAGAAACGTCGACGCTGTGATCGCCGTTTCCGATGGCGTGCGCAAACAGATGTTGAATATTTTCCCGGAAAGAAAGATCACGGTCATCCCGAACGGACTTGCGATGCACACGACCGACGAACGAGAGCGGTTAGGGCTCGAGTTTCGAGAGTTGCATCATATTCCTCTGAACACACCGCTTGTTGGTACCGTCGGCGAACTGCTGCCTTTGAAAGGACAACGGGATTTCGTGCTTGCGGCCCATGAGATCGTCAAGGTGATTCCAAATTGCCGTTTCGTCGTCGCCGGAAAAGACAATACTATCGATCAGCGGTTTCGCCGCGAATTAAAGCGTCTGGTCAAGGTGTTTGACATGTCGGAAAATTTCCTTTGGCTCGATTGGGTCGAGGATCTGACGCCGCTTCTTTCGTCGCTGGACGTTTTCGTGTCCCCGTCACACTCTGAGAGTTTCGGATTGGCGATCCTCGAAGCAATGGCAAATCATACAGCCGTTATCGCCACTGCTACGCTAGGTGCCGAAGACCTTTTGTCGGACAGTTCGTTGATCGTTCCGGTTCGAGATCCGCTGTCGTTAGCAAATGCTATCGTTGATCTGGTTGCAAACCCTGAGCGGTGCCGCGAGATTGGACTTAGGCTTGGCAATTCAGCCCGCGAACGATTTTCACTTGACCGGATGGTCTCTGCAACCGAGTCGCTGTATGATCGCGTAACCGCCGAAACTAGTCGCTAATGCTCGTAAATGTGTCCGGCTCTCGCTGGCCGGTCTGTGTATAAGTAATTATTGCCGGGCCTTGCATTATTCCGGAGGCGGATTGGCACAGGCCAACGCTCGCGAGTGTCAACAGAGGTTGACCCTTGACCAGCAGAAGCACCGTTCCATTTAGCCAGGTCACCATTGTGCACGGGCTTGGGCCGTGTATATAATTTGGACAGCCCACCACCACGTAGTGATCTGTCAGAAACATAGGCCTGCGGCCGTCAACACGATAGCTCGTATATGTCGTGGGAATATGCGAGACCATGCCGCCGTGCGGACACATGATCACGGACTGTGAATTCAACAATAGATTGCCCATAAGTTCTAATGCAGCTCCAAATTTGGCCGTATTTTGTTAGCATTCGACCGCATTTAAGGACAAATGCACTCGATCTTACTTTTCAGACGTATTTCGTTAGATTTTTTGCGTCTAATGTTTGATGTATTCTGTTAAGTCAGTTTATCTTAAATCTATGAAAACAGTCGGGTTTGTCTTGCTGTGTCTCTCAATGATGAACGCTCACGCCCAGTCACCAAAGGATCTTGCCGAACTATGGGAAAAAGAACATATCTCAACTATCTTCCCATCCGATGTTCGGCACGGTGACCTTAAGAATTACGTCGCAAAGCTCAAGAAGCTCGGCATCAGGATCAATGAGGTCGGCCGCAGCGGAGCCGATCGAGAGATCTACCAAGCGGAATTTGGCCGCGGCCCGCTCAAGATATTTATGTGGTCGCAAATGCACGGCGACGAACCGACGGCGACATCTTCGGTGATCGATATGCTTGCTACGCTTCAGTCGAATCGCGACAAGGATTGGGTAAGAAAGATCGAAGAGAAGATGACGATCCGTGTCGTGCCCATGCTCAATCCCGACGGCGCCGAGGCTTATAAACGACGCAATCTGCAGGACATCGATATCAACCGGGATGCGATCGATCTCAAGACGCCCGAGGCTCGTTTGCTAAAGCAGCTTCGTGACACTTGGAGTCCTGTGATCGGCTTTAACCTGCACAATCAACAAGCTCTGACGACCGTCGGCAACAGCCCGAATCAAGCTGCGATCTCGCTCTTGGTTGTTTTTGGTGATAAGGCGAAGACAACCAGCGAAGGCCACGAACGCAACAAACGAATCGCCGCATCAATGGTCGAGGCATTGCAGAAATTCATTCCCGGCCACATTGGCAAATACGACGACGAGTTTACAGCTACTGCATTTGGCGACAATTTCTCTGCATGGGGAACGCCTGTGATTCTTATCGAAACAGGTGCACTTTTCGGCAAGGATGAGATGTTCCTTGTTAAAATGAACTACATTGCTCTGGTGACGGCGATCCAATCACTCGCGACCGGCAGTGAAAAAACGCAGAGCCCGCAGCCTTATCTTTCTCTTCCGGAAAACGGCTCGGGAAATCTGGTCAACTATGTTTTTAGGAATGTGCGGACTGCCGTCGGAACCGAAATTCGGCCGTTTGGCGACGTATCGGCCGTCACGGTGCGTCGACGGGCAAGCTTTTCGGTATCTAATACGATCAGGGCCATTGGTACGCTTGGATCGGTAAAGGGCCTCGAGGAGTATGATACGAGCGGGTTTGTAATGGTGCAGCGTTTCAGGAGCCTTAAGGCCGGCAACCTCGCAGATTTCTTGTTCTACCGAAATGGCCGAAACGTCGATTGGGTCGCTCCGGGAATTGAAAAGGCCTATCCGCCGGATGCCGTGTTTTCAGGCGGTAAGTGGACGGTCGGCAATGGCATCGTGCCAAAGATCAGATAGGAAATGTTAACGCTTCTAAAGATCACAAATATCGCTTTGATCGATGATCTCGTCGTCGAATTCGGCAGCGGACTAAACCTCTTGACCGGCGAAACGGGTTCCGGCAAGTCGATAATCGTCGATAGTCTGGGAGCGTTGACCGGAACGCGAGTTTCGAATGATCTGATCAAGGAAGGCGAGGCTTCGGCGACGATCGAGGGCTTGTTTTCGATCAAGGTGACCGATGCTTTGGCTGCCGTTTTCGACGAATGCGGTATTGATATTGACGAAAACGAAAATGAGTTGATCATCCGCCGTGAGATCTCACTGACCGGAAAAAATCGCATTTTTGTCAACAATCAGTTGGTCACACAAGGCGTCCTCAAGCAGATCGGAGCTTTCCTTGTCGATATTCACGGCCAGGGCGAGCAAGCGTCGCTTTATGACGTTTCGTCGCACGTCAGGATGCTCGACGGATTTGCGGGCAATGGCAAATTGTTGGATGGCGTCGGCGATGCTTACGGCGCGTGGGCGTCAGTTAAGAGCGAATTAGCCATGCTGAAAAAGGACGAATCGGAAAAGCTTCAGCTTATCGATATTCTCCGGTTCCAGGTCGAAGAGATAAAACGCACAGCACCCCAACCAGGCGAAGATACATTGCTCGAAGAGGAAAGACGTCGCTTAAACAACTCCGAAAAACTCTCGTCGCTCAGCGAAGACGCGTACAAATTGCTATACGACAACGACGAATCGACAGTATCGACGCTTGAACTTGCGGTGCGAAAGATCGCGGAACTCGCCGAGTTCGATCCCGTATTTCGCGAATACGACGAAGGTCTCAGTTCGGCTCAGGCGGTGATCGAGGAACTTGCGATAACAACGAGAGATTTCCGTTCGCGAGTCCAATTCTCGCCGGAACGCCTCAACGAGATCGAAGACCGTTTAGCCGAACTGACACGGCTCAAACGTAAATACGGCGATTCGATCGAGGCGATCGTCGAACACCTAAGCTCGTCCGAACAGCGTCTTCAAAACATCGAGACCGCCGAGTTTCGCGAAGAAGAACTAAAACGCGAACTCACTATTCGAAGTGCGAAGTATGTCGACGCTGCCCAAAAACTGCATGATTCCCGCGTCGCCGCCGGGAAGCGTTTCTCAACAGCGGTCGAGACCGATCTCAAAGATGTCGCACTCGAGAAAGCCAAATTCGAGGTCCGCGTCGATGCGGATCAGACGCTGTTCGCCGAAAACGGCTTTGATCGCGTCGAGTTTTACTTCTCGGCAAATCCCGGCGAATCGCCAAAGCCTTTAGCCAAGGTTGCCTCCGGCGGCGAAGCTTCGCGCCTGATGCTGATACTTAAAACTGCCGCAAGATCGAACGAAGCACAAAAAAGCGCCGTTTTCGACGAGATCGATATCGGCATCGGCGGACGCGTTGCCGAGGCAGTTGGACGAAAATTAAAGAACCTTTCGGCAAATCAGCAAGTTCTTTGCGTTACACATCAGCCGCAAATTGCATCACTGGCCGACCGGCATTTTGTGGTTGAGAAAGAAATGGATGGGAAAAGTACACGCGTTTCTATTCGCGAACTCTCGCCTACCGAACAGATCGAAGAGATCGCCCGAATGCTAGCCGGCGAACAAATAACCGAGGCAGCTCGCGAAAATGCAAGGTCAATGCTGGCCGGAAGATGATCTGAACCGCAGAGACGCGGAGTCGCAGAGAATAGAGATTGATGTCAGATGGTCACAGCAAAGATCTATTTATCGCAATGAAATCATTTATAAAGAGCCGTACTTATCTGCGTCCAACTGCGGCAAAAATTCTTTTCTCTGCGTCTCAGCGACTCTGCGGTGAGATATTATGAACTCTGAAATTCTAGCCAATGTCGTTCGCGGCGAAACGGTCGAGTCGCTCCATCGCGGGCATTTGATCGTCCTTGACGGCAACGGCCGGACAGTCTTTTCGCTCGGCGATCCGTCGACCGTCACGTATTTTCGCTCGTCGGCAAAAGCGTTTCAGGCGATACCGTTCATCACGAGCGGTGCAGCGGACGCCTTCGGGTTCAGCGACGAGGAGATCGCTCTTTCGGTCGCATCACATTCGGGCGAGCGGCGGCACGTGTCGATCGCATCCGGGATGCTCGCCAAAATTGGCCTTACCGAATCCGATCTTCGCTGCGGCGCTCATTTGCCGTTCGATGAAGCCGAGTCGCACCGGATGATCGCGGCCGGCGAAAAACCGACCCAGCTTCACAACAATTGCTCTGGCAAGCACACCGCGATGCTCGCATTCGCCAAACACATCGGTGCCGACATCACTTCGTACGACGCGCCAGACAGTCGAATTCAGCAGCGTATATTAAGATGCGTATCAGATTTTACCGAGATTCCGGCCGGAGAGATCGCGATTGGCATCGATGGCTGTGCCGCCCCAAATTTTGCCCTGCCCGTCGCCGCGATGGCAAAGAGCTTTGTTAACTTGCTCGCACCAAACAAATTTCCCGAACCGACTCAAAAAGCGTGCTCGCGGATCGTCTCGGCGATGCTCAAATATCCCGAGCTCATTGGCGGCTCGACACGTCTCGATACCATGCTGATGCGGTCGGCCCCGGGAAAATTCATTTCAAAGGTTGGAGCGGACGGAGTCTGGCTTTGCGGCGTTCTCCCTTGCGAACGATGGCCGACAGGCCTCGGCATAGCGCTCAAGATCGAGGACGGCGACGATTACCTCTCGCGTCCCGTCGTTACGGTCAAAGTCCTTCGTCAGCTAGGCATTCTCGGATCGAACGACCTGCCGGAACTTTCGCCAATGCCTATCAAGAATCGACGCGGCAATGCCGTTGGGCAAATAGAGAGTGTCGTGAAGCTGAGCGACACTCACGCACATTCGTAAACGTCCGCCTAACATGCAAAAATGACATATGTCCAAAAACGTCAAAGAACTTTTTGACCTATCCGGCAAGACGGCGATCGTGACCGGCGGTTCGCGTGGCATCGGCCGCGAGATGGCCGAGGGCCTTGCAGAGGCCGGAGCGAATCTGATGTTGTGTTCGCGAAAGGCTGAGCAGCTCGATGAGACCGTTTCGGCATTTGCGGCGAAAGGTTATGCAATTGCCGGAAAGGCATGTGATGTAGCAAAATCCGACGAAGTTCAGGCTGTTATTGACGCCACCGTCGAGCGTTTCGGCTCAGTCGACATTTTGATAAACAACGCCGGGACGTCGTGGGGAGCGATGCCTGAGGACATGCCATTGGAACGCTGGCAGCAAGTTATCGATGTAAACCTCACAGGTTGTTTCCTCTTCGCGCAGGCAGCCGGACGTCAGATGCTCAAACAAGGCAAAGGCTCGATCATCAACATCGCTTCGATCGCCGGCCAAACTTCTTCTGCTAACGGGCCGTTTTACGCAGGCTATGTCGCGAGCAAAGCCGGCCTCATCGGTCTCACTCGAGAGTTGGCAGCAAGCTGGGGCCGAAAAGGTATTAGGGTAAATGCGATCGCCCCGGGCTTCTTCCATTCTAAAATGGCTGACGCCGTGATCGACATTTACGAGCGCTCGATACAGGAAAACAACGTCATACCACGCGTCGGCGAAGAAGGCGAATTGAAAGGCATAGCGGTATTTTTGGCATCGGATGCCTCAAGTTATATAACCGGCCAAACGATCGCCGTTGACGGAGGAATGACAGTCTAGATCCATGGAAGAATTACTGGCACCGTCACCCGAACAATCTGCTGTCGCCGTTTTGCTGATCGGTTTTTTGTTCGGGCTATATCACGCGATCGAGGCCGACCATCTCGCCGCGGTCTCGGCGATCGTCAGCGAACACAAGAACCTCTTTGCTGCGTCCGTGATCGGCGGATTTTGGGGCGTTGGGCATACGATCTCGCTCTTTGTAGTCGGTGCCCTTGTTGTCCTATTGAAATATCAGATCTCTAAAGCGACCGAAGGAATGCTTGAGGGCATAGTCGGGGTCATGCTAGTACTATTGGGCTTGAACGCTATTCGTAAAATTTTTAATGCTGATCAGATCCATGCCCATGATCATGAGCACGACGGTCACAAACATGTTCACGTTCATCTACACAAAAAGGACGAATCCGGATCAAGCCACCATCGTTTTGCGCCTCGAGCGGTCCTGGTCGGAATGGTGCATGGCCTTGCCGGAAGTGCCGGCCTAATGCTGCTCGTCTTGCCGACCATATCTTCGCCGGCCGTTGCTCTTCTATATATCGCGATCTTTGGTCTCGGTTCGATCGCCGGGATGATGCTAATGAGCCTGTTTTTGGGATTACCGCTTTATTTCACCGCAGGCCGATTCTCGTTGATAAACCGGGCGATCCGCTTCGCGGCCGGTGGCTTTAGTCTTGTCTGGGGATCACTGTTGATACACGAAAAATTCTTTAGCGCCTAGCGTTGTTCATCTAACAAACTCAAACTCGCCGAATTTTGAAGGCACGTGAAAGCTCGGCACCTTTGTCTTCGTAGCCTGCCATGAGAGATAGCCTCGTGTCGGATCTTTGCCAACGCAGCGAAATAAATTGCCGAGCCAAACATCGCCTGCCTTTGGCGTCTTCCCAAACGCCTTCCACGGAATCTTGATCGCCATCACGATCTTTTGAGTCTGAACCGAAACTGCCGACTGCATCCCTGATTTGTATTCAAGATCGGTAATTCTCTTTTTCGGCGTGACCGTAATACCAAGATCGATCCATTCGCCCGTCGGAGCGATCTCAAATTCAAAATATTTGTTCCTTACGGCCTTATTCGGTGCGATAAATATCTCGCAAACATCGCGATCCCAGAGGCCGTTGGTTTTTACCGTTAAATCAGGTTTTTCGCTTATGATAAGCGGCTCGGATTGATTGGCTTCGAAACGGACGTACAGCGCTGTTTCTGACCATAAGAGCCGTGCTTTGAAATGCCTCGCCTCCGGAGCGGGCTTTCCCGACCAATAATTACCGATCGCAACCTCGGTCGCCTTGTCCCAGAGTGGCGAATCGAGTGCGTTGATTTCCAGTTCGCTTTCGATCCGTGTGATCTTTAACCGATTCGATTTCATGGTCTGAGCGGCGATTGAGGATGATGCAAACACGAACATCGACAATACGAAAATTACACAATGCTTCGTCATTTACTCCTCCATTATTGCCGGCGTTTCATCTCCGTCGACGCTTAAGCGTGCTGAGTTCGGTCATTGCAGCCCTATAGAGGCCGCCAAATATCAATCGCAATGTCGATCTTCCGCTGAATGCGACCGTTATTGCATAAAGTGTTCTGAATGATACTCGCGGTTCGTTGCAAACCGCAAAAACGGGCTCCCAGTTTTGCGGCCGCAGTTTCGCCTTGAATGAATCAAGGCCGTCGAAATTGTAAAATCGTTTGCCATGCTGCCGAAACCAAGCCAACAATACCCGCAGCCATAGCGGATTGTCAAAAGGCTCGACCTCAGCTCTTGTCGACAAAGGCGAAAGGCCTAGCGTTGCATAATCAAATCCTTCGAGTGCGATCTGCCGCATCGCAGCATCGATCATTAGTTCTACCGTTCCGTTCGGTGCTCCGGGACGATGTGGAAACTGTTCGAAAAGCCATCCATTGCGCTGCGCTACCGGCGATAAGACGACAAATCCAACGACCTCATCGCTGCGCTCGGCGACAAAGATCCGCCGCCCCTCGAGACGCGACAGTGTGTCAGACTCGACCATGAAATGCAGCGGCGGCAGTCCTTTTGAATCCAACCAATCGTCCAGACATTTCTGTAAGGCCGGATGTTCGCGAGACTTTTTGAGCGGCCATTCCGTGACCGTCACCCCTTTGTTTCGGGCACGGTTCAATTGCGCTCGAAACGATCGGTGATCGGCGACCGTCGCGTGCCATTGCTTCGGATCCCATGTGGGCTGAGCTCCGAGCAGGAATTTTGAGTGCGTCCTCGACTGCGCAAATACAGACTCTAACCTTGCCTCAGCGCAAAAATAGCAAACGCTCTTATTCTCATCGTGAGCACTGGATTCGAACTCAACCGCGACATCCCGCAACCGTTCGCGTTCACAGGCCGGAGCTCCGACAACAACACGCAGCCCGGCCGCTGTGACGTAACCAACCACGGCATCTCCGCCGTCGGCAAACCAACGCTCGATGCCCGGATTGACGATTTGAAATGAGGTTGAATTCCAGCCATGGGCGAGCACGAGCTCCCTCGCCCGGACGATGTCTGCGTTTTCGCGGTTTTGACGGCGTAACGGTTTGGTGTGTAACCGCTCGGCCATTAGTTTCCTGTATTCAAAACCGTCCGAAACGCCATTTTCGCGAGTTTCCAGGTGCGGTCCCAATCGATCTTGCCGCCTTCGTCGCGGCCCATCAGTTTGCTGACAAATGCCTTGCGAAAATCATTGCCCTCGCGTCGGAGCATAAATTCCTTTGCGTACGGCTTGGCCGTTTCAAAGAAATTGAATTCCGGATCGGTGATGATCCCAATGCCCTCGAGCGTCATCAGGGCCCGCATAATGTACGTAAAATTGGACGGCAGACGGAACGGATAATCGTACATCACGTCGGCGAGATCGTATGTCAGTTCCTTGAAGTTGACGTCCTTGAGCTTGCGGTTGAGATGAAACTCGAACATCTTTTCGACGACCGGTTTTACGACCTCAGGGCTTGTTCCGGGCTTGAGAAAATCAAGGGCTATCAGATCATCTGCAATGCCGCTCGCGTCCTTACTGACGACGTGAAAGAACGCGTCGATCATCTTCGCCTGCAGCTCGGGCGTGATGCGTCCGACCATTCCGAAATCAAAAAACGCGACTCGCCCGTCCGGCATTACGAGCAAATTGCCGGGATGCGGATCGGCGTGGAAAAATCCGTCCTCGAGCAATTGCTTGAGGTAAGTCTTTATCAGCAAACGGTTTACCTTTTCCGGCGAGATATTCTTTTGGATCTGCTCATCGACCTCGGTGACCTTGGTGCCGTGGATAAATTCCATCGTCAACACCTTTTCGGTGGTCGCGTTCCAATAGATCTTTGGCACGTGGATGTTAGACCAATTCTTAAAACTCTCGCGAAAACGTTCCGCATTTCGGCCCTCGGCCGAGTAGTCCATTTCCTCGTGAACGGTCACGTCAAATTCACGCAGCATTCCGGCCCAATCCGCATTCTGATTAAGCTGCGGAAAGCGTTCGGCAAACTTTGCGACCTTCTTGAGAATAACGATGTCGCCTTTGATCGTTGCTTCGAGATTGGGCCGCTGGACTTTGACAGCAACCTCTTCGCCGGTATGCAGGCGGGCACGATAGACCTGGCCGAGCGATGCCGCGGCGACCGGCTGCAGTTCAAACTCGGCGTATACCTCGTTGATCTTGAGACCTAGCTCGTGTTCGATTCGGGCGAATGCTACGTCATTTGGAAACGGAGGAACGCTGTCGACCAAGGTCCCCAGCTCTTTCACAAACGGCAGCGGCAAAAGGTCTGCGCGGGTTCCCATCGACTGGCCGATCTTGATAAATGTCGGCCCGAGCTCGATCAGCTTTTCTTTCAGCCAAACTGCCTGTTTCTCCTGATTTTGCTCGCGGTTGGCGTTCGAACCGATGATAAACCTTCGCAGCAATGCCGTAAATTGGTGTATCGTCCACAATCTGATCGAATACAGCTTTTCGCCATATACCGCGAGGCGAGTCAGGCGTTCGGCCGTTTTGATCCGGTTTTTCTTGTTCCTGACCTGAGCGATCCGGTGCATATCGAACTGGTCGAGATACAGATACAATGCGAGCATCGTAATTACTCGCGAGATCTGAAACAGCCGCCAATAACCTCGCAAACCGTGATAGCCGCCCTCGACCGAAGACTCGACATTCTGTAACGCCCTTTCTTCGGCGATCAGCTGTTCATTCGAGGTCATTTTCGCGATCGGTAAAACGCTCGTCGGCACAAATTTACCGTCCCCGTTCGAATTGATCGGCGTTTCTGCTGTAATTGTTCCAATACTACTTTCCGTCATTTTTTATTCCGATCTACAAGATCGCCAGCATGTTCTGTACGCCCTGGTGGCGGAAATAGTTCCTCGCACGGGCCGAGTCGCGTTCGATCTGGGCCTTGAGTTCGTCGATTCCGTTAAACTTTTTCTCGTCGCGAATCCGGTGCAAAAACCGCACTCTCAGCACATCTCCGTACAGATCGCCGTCGAAGTCGAATACATATGTTTCGATCGAAGGGTCCGCATCGGATTCAAATGTTGGACGGACACCGATGTTTGTAATACTCTTTCGCCATTTACCGTCAATTAGCGTCGCGGTCGCGTAAACGCCGTAACGCGGAATGACACGGTTGTGCGGTTTGAGATTAGCCGTCGGGAAACCGATCGTATGGCCGCGGCGGTCGCCGCGAATAATGACGCCTTCGACGCCGTACGGCCGTCCGAGCATGCGTCGGGCCAGATTGACCTTGCCTTCGCCCAGTAGCCGTCGGATAGCGGAAGAACTGACCCGAATACCGCGAAGCTGCACCTCATCGACCTCATCCGCGACAAATCCCAGTTCCGCGCTTTTTTGCCTGAGCAGCTCGATATTGCCGCCGCGATCCTTGCCGAACGCGAAACCCTTGCCGAGATAGACTTCCTTTGCGTGCAGACGGTCGCGAATAATGTCAGAGAGAAAATTCTCTGCCGGCTGCTGCGAAAACTCGGTCGTGAAGGGAATGACGATAGCCTGCTCAATGCCCAGCACCTCAAAATTCGAGAGCCTTTGATCCAGCGTTTGCAGCAGCGGCGGAGCCGTCTCAGGATGCAGCACGGCACGCGGATGAGGGTCGAATGTGATCGCCGTCGGCACAACACCGGCCGCCTTGGCCCGCACGACGACCGTTTCCATTATCCGCTGGTGTCCGATATGCAGCCCGTCAAAAACGCCCAGCGTCAAAACCGTCGGCCGTGCAATATTCGCGTTCTCCGTGCCGTGAAAGATCTTCATACCTAACGAAAATGGTATTGCACACCGAAACAATGCGCAACCAGCCCGAAATGGCTGCGAATCTTCCCGACAGATCCCTACTTTTCCAAACCGATTCTCAGCGAACGTGATGAGCGTCACAGTATCTGCAAGGCAACTATAGAAACATGGGTATAGGCGGGTTTATTCCACGCCGGGTTGTGCGGATATCTCTAAAATATCTGCCAAAAAGAACCGATGACGACCGGTCGATAACCACTCGCTTTAGGAGGTATCGGTATGCTGTGTGGTCTTCATAAAATCGATTCTATCATCGGATCTTCACTTCTTGTTTTCATTCTAACCGGACTGCTAATTCTTGCTGCGGCGGTTACGACTGTATTCGGGCAAAACGTGCCGCCGGTCTTCGGTCTTCAATTCATCGGAAACGGCTCGCCGACCGCGATCAATAACGCCGGGACGATCGCCGGATATCGCATCGTTGGCGGAAGCTATGTACCGCTGGTTAGCATTGGCGGACAACCTTGGGCGGCCCTGCCGGCTCCGGCCGGGTCAATGAGTACTTTTCCGACTGACATTAACAATCTCGATGTCATAGTCGGCGTTTCTTACAGTCCACAGTGGAATCCGATATCAGTGCGATGGACGCGGGGAACGGGCGGGTATGTTCTCGAAATTTTGCCCCGGATGAACAACGA
Organism: uncultured Chloracidobacterium sp.; assembly: GCA_964625555.1. Taxonomy (GTDB): domain Bacteria; phylum Acidobacteriota; class Blastocatellia; order Pyrinomonadales; family Pyrinomonadaceae; genus OLB17. The sequence goes on along the minus strand of CAZVDM010000034.1, from coordinate 3,351 downwards.
TCCGTCATCCTATGCCACGGCGATCAATGATGCCGGACAGATCATTGGCTCAAGGAGTGCTCTCGGTTACCAGCCGACCGGGCAAGGTTGGGTTTACAGCGATTCAAACGGATTTACTAGTCTTGTGACTTACGGTTTCTGGATCGTTCCACGCGATATCAACAACTCCGGTATAGTCATCGGCGGACAAGAACGCCTAGATCTTGTGACCGGACAACTGGACGTGACCGGCCAGGGCCCTGCAAATTACAACGCGGTCACAAGTACGGCTATTAACGCGAGCGGTATGATCGCAGGGTCTTCTTCGCTTCGGTCGACATCATTGAACATTGTTTCCGTTTTCCGCTACGGGCTCAACAGCCAATGGATGTTCATTGCGGGTTCTTCGCGATATACATCAGTCCAGTGCATCAATGCTCGGGGTGATATTGGCTACGGCGAGTACGGTGCAGGTCTATACCTGGACGGCCTCGGGACCTATGCCGTCGGGAGCCTCCTCGACCCAGTTGTTACGGGAGAGGGATGGACGATCACAGGCAACGGAGTATACATCAATGACCTTCGAGAGGTCGTCACTATCGGGCGCAATAGCGTCAGCGGCGAAACCGGTACGGTCCTGCTTTCACCGGCCGGCAATCTGCCGACGCCGACCGCACCAACAAATCTGGCCGGCGTCTCCCATCAGGCAACACGAATGGAGCCTTACAACTCGATCGATCTATCATGGGTCAATACCAGCCCGCTTACCATTGGTTGGGAGCTGCAGCGCAGCGTTCTCGGATCAAATGTGTGGCAGGTCCTTTCGCTTGTGCCGCCGGGGACTGCGGCCTATCACTCAGACATCACGGTCGGAGTGAATATCACTTACAATTACCGCGTGAGGGCAGTTGGCATCGGCGGTCCGAGCCTTTGGTCGAATGTTGCGACCGTCACGTCGCCGTCCATTCCGCTTGATACGACGCCGCCGCAGGTCGCACTTTTGGAACCCGCGAATGGAGCAAATGTCTCAGGGATAGTTCCTGTCAGGTCACTGGCTACCGATAACGTGGCGATCGAATATCAAGAGATCAGTTTCTGGAACCAGTATTCCGGTCTGCAGGTGATCATCGGCTCAACTGCAAACGGCGGCGAATTCTCAACCAACTGGGATACTCGCCAGCTCGTGCCCGCGACATACAGGATCCGGGCATTTGCATACGACACACTTGGCAACTGGAACCAGGCTGAGGTCAATGTTGTGGTTGGAAACACTTCGGGGACCGTCATGCATGTCAGCGCGATCTCGCTGTCAGCGGTCTCCAGCCCGGTACTCACTGTTACCGGTAATGTGACGGTTCTTAACGAAGCAAATGGACCGGTTTCCGGCGCCTCGGTATCGATAATTTGGAATACGCCGGACGGACGCAAAAGAAAACAGACCAGCCAAACAAACAGTCTCGGCGTCGCCTCGTTCTCGGTGAGCTCGCTACCCGGCAAGTATCGATTGACGGTCTCGCAGGTTGCAAAAGCGGGCCTTTCGTTCAACCGTGCGGGCAGCCAATTAACGGCGACGATAAGTGCTCAGTAAATTCAGTAAGCACGATCCGATCTAAAGCCCGGTCTTACTGATCGGGCTTCTTACTTACTTGTGCCATAAAACTAAATCCCTCGCTGACGAACTTGCTTGTGTTCCGTGAAACAGCTTTGTGTGAGGTGGAACGGAACAAGATAGGATCTGCCCGCGAAAAACACGAAAGACACGAAATGGAAGATCGCTCTTTCATTCGTGTCTTTCGTGTTTTTCGTGGGCAACCTCTTAAAACGCTTCGCTGAAGCTGACCTCGCCGGCAACCGCAACCTGATAGGCCGAGACACGGCGTTCGAAGAAGTTGGCTAATTCCTGGACGTCTTGGAGGTCCATGAAGGAGAACGGGTTTTTTGCGCCGTAGACCTTTTGCATGCCGAGCATGATGAGGCGTTGGTCGGCGACGAATTCGAGATATTGACGCATATCGGCGACCGAGAGGCCCGAGATGCCGCCGGAGAGGATGTCTTCGGCAAACTGCATTTCGCAATTTACCGCTTCGTCGATCATCGCGGAGATCTGGCCGTGGAGTTGATCGTCGAAAAGCTCTGGCTCTTCGTTTCGCACTTCTTTGATCACATCAAGTGCAAACGCCATGTGCGCAGATTCGTCGCGAAAGACCCAGTTCGTCCCCGCAGCAAGGCCGTGAAGCAAGCCTTTTGATCGCAGAAAATAAACGTAGGCAAACGCCGCAAAGAAAAACAAGCCCTCGATACATGTCGCAAAACAGATCAGATTGAGCAGAAATTGTTTGCGGTCTTCCTTTGTCTCAAGTGCGTCAAGATTTTGGATCGAATCGATCCATTTGAAGCAAAACTCAGCCTTTTTATGAATCGACGGGATATTCTGCACCGCCGCAAACGCTTGTTCGCGCTCGTGGTGGTCAGGAATATAGGTATCTAACAGCGTCAGATAAAATTGCACGTGGACCGCCTCTTCGTAAAGCTGACGTGACAAATACATTCGCGCTTCAGGCGAATTGATGTGCTTGTAGAGGTTAAGTACGAGGTTGTTCGAGACTATCGAATCGCCGGTCGCAAAAAACGCCACCAGACGATTGATCATGTGACGCTCGGACGGCGTCATCTTATTTCGAAGGTCGTTCACGTCAGTTGAAAAATCAACTTCCTCGACGGTCCACGTGTTCTTGATCGCATTTTTATACATTTCATAAAACTGCGGATACTTCATCGGGCGAAGCGTTAAATTAAAACCTTGATCTAATAACATAATTTCGTTTATTAACATTCGGAATAAGTAACAACTGATAAGTTATGGCTGATAACTGCAGAACCTATCATTTCTCAGTTAACACTTATCAGTTATTCCGAATCGACCTACTGGCAAGCTTCGCAAGCTTCCGGATTTTCGAGGGAACAGACCAACGCCTCCTCGTCCGTGTATGCTTTCTTAACCTCAGCCGGGATCTCAATGCTCTCCGCTGATACCTGTGCGATACGAGTGGCGGGCCGAGAACGCAGGTAATACGTCGTCTTGAGGCCTTTTTGCCACGCGTACATATACATCGATGAGAGCTTGCCGATATTCGGGCTTTCCATAAACAAATTGAGCGACTGGCTCTGATCGATGAATGCCCCGCGGTCAGCGGCCATATCGATCAGCGAACGCATCGGTATTTCCCACGACGTGCGGTAGATAGCCTTTAGCTCATCGTTAAACTCGGCGATGTCTTGTACTGAGCCTTCGCTCAGTTTGATCTTGTTTCGGATCTCGTCTGTCCAAAGCCCTATGGCTTTGAGCTCGTTCACCAGATATTTGTTGATCTG
>CAZVDM010000033.1:10966-26266 GCA_964625555.1 uncultured Chloracidobacterium sp. | reverse complement strand
GGTTCTGGGCCGGCCACATAAAGCCGATCAGCCAGCCGCATTCTTTCATGAGTTCGGCCTCGTGAACGCCGAGCTCGGTGTTCTGCTCAGGCGGGCGCACCTTGAGTATCACGTCCGACGTCGCCCACAGCTCTTTGGCCGTTTCGACGATCTCGGCACCGGCTTCACGATACTCGCCGTCGATGCAGTTGATACCGTGTCCGGCGTGTGATTCGACTTGAACCTCGAAGCCCAGTTTTTTGAGGCGAATAATGGTCTGCGGCGTGGCCGCGACCCGTTTTTCGCCAGGATGTATCTCTTTCGGAATACCGATCTTGGTCATTTAGTTTTTAGGTATAAGGAAAATTTACGGTCTTCTACACGAACGCCGAGCAGAACTCTATTAAATCTAAGTCTATCAAACAAATAACCAGGTTAGTATTCGAACCGCGGCCATTAGTTGATTTTCTGCATCGCGATATTGATCATCTTATCCGCGGTTGCAGCATGACTATATGAGATCCAGAATCCGGCTTTCGGATATCTGACCATTTTAAAGAACGAACCGTCTTCGTTCGCTGCCACCTCTTCACCGAACACATTCTTAGCGGACGGGGCGGTGTCGAGCACGCCGACAAACGTCACCATGATTGCCGTCACCGTTTTGCCGTCTTCGTAGAATACCTGCATCGATTCATTTTCTGAGAACAAATAGAAATCCTGCTTCTCGACTGTTTCCTTTGGATTTCCGAGAATTGCCCTCGCGTTTTCAATGGGTATCCCTATTGAAACGCCCTTGTACGATGCAAACGGCGGTCGGTCAGTCTGAGAAAGGGCCGAGATCGCGGCCAACATTACGAAAATCGCTGTGGTTAAGATCCTGCATTTCATTTCACACCTCGTTTCGGCTCAGCCGGATAACTCGTGCGAATTGTGCAGCCGGCCGATCAATTGAGATCCAATGTCAACGGTGCATGAGATCATATTCGTGATACTCGCATTCTGTCGCGGCCCAAATCCAAAGATCTCAAACACCTGAATCCATTTTCATGTGAAATTAGGCACAAAACAGTGACGAGTATCACAACCTCGCTTCATATATGCGATTAAACGGAGTTTCTGCGGCTCGGCGGAAATCTTCAAAGCCGCCTGACATCACAACTTCTTTCAATGCGTCTTCCGTGGCCACCGCTCCGAGTGCAGGCCCGCCCAATGCCATGGAATTTGCCGTACAGCAGAGTGTCGAAGCACCTGAGAATGTGCGTCCGACAATGTTGAAGTTTTCCTCGACTGTGTTGCCGGCCATCGGTTCGACGATCATGCAACTGCCGCCCGGAGCAAGTGTCTCGCACGCGTGTTTTGCCGCTCCGTGCGGGTCGCCCATGTCGTGGAGGCAGTCAAAAAAGCACACGAGATCGTAGTCGTGGTCGGGAAAATCGCCGGCCGATGCGACCGAAAAATGTACGCGGTCGCTAACTCCTGCCGCCTCGGCCTTTTTCTGGGCGTTCAGGATCGAAGCCTCGTGATTGTCGTAGCCGTAGAATTGCGAATTTGGGAATGCCTTGGCCATGATAATGGTCGAAGCTCCGTGGCCGCAGCCGACGTCGGCGACTTTTGCTCCGGCTTCGAGTTTTTCTTTTATACCGGTCATTGCGGGGATCCATTCGTTGACGAGGTGAGCCGTATAGCCCGGTCGAAAGAATTTCTCAGTGCCGACAAAAAGATCGGCGTCGTGTTCGCCCCATAAAATACCGCCGCCGTTCGTGAATGCATCCTGGATCCTCGGCTGGGCGTTCGCCATGGCCTTAATTACGAAGAAACCGCCGCCGACATAGAACGGGCTGTTTTCGTCGGTCAGAGCGACGGCCTGTTCGGGCAGCATCGAGTATTTTCCGGTTGTCGGGTCGTAATGGACATATTCACCCGCGGCCTGGTTGACGAGCCATTCGCGTACGTAGCGCTCGGTCGTGCCGGTCTTTTCCGCGAGTTCGGCCGGCGTCATTCCGTCGGAATTTGCGAGAGCCTCGTAAAGCCCGAGTTTCTGGCCGATGTACCCTAAAACCGTGCTAAGGCTGGCGCCGAAATCGCCAACTACCTTACCCAAAAAAGCATGCATTTTGTCTTCATTGATATCGAGTGACCGCGCCGTTTGTGTCATATTTGCCTCCAGAAAAATAAGCGTGGAAGGGAAATGTAATATGTGTGATGCGCGAGATTATATACTCAAAAATAAGACCCGCGCAATCAAAAAATGACTAAGCGGGTCGTGATCGATCATGAAATGCCGATGGTCAGGCAACTGTGACAGTAACTGAAGTTGACGTGCCTGTCGCTGTAAACGGTTTGATCGGCGACTCTGCCGGGCCTTCTTTCACGGCACCCGTGGCTGAATCAAACCGAGAGCCGTGTTTTGGACAAACAAACAGCCTACTTGCAGAATCGAATTCGACAATTCCGCCTTTGTGGGTGCATTTCGCGGAGAACGCGACGAACGCGGCATCGCCGGTTCGCAGGATCACGATCTTACCGGCCGTTGAATCGACGACAATTGAACCTCCGACCTTATTGAGCGGGCTCTTTGCGTCAATAGCGACGGTCAAATCGTCAAAAGCTCTGCCGAACACCGTACCTGTGCCGGACAATGACAACACCAACCCGCCGGCGACCAGTGCGGATTTGACCAAAAACTCACGGCGGCTGCCGCAATCTGACAGATCATTGCAATTTTTCACTAGTTTCTTTCCTCCGCGTATTCGATGCAATTAATGACGTTAAGGTTTGAGGATACAAAAATTAATTGCCTACCGCACAAATTTCAACAGCGATCCGCCAAAAAATATATAGCACGTGCAGAGTATCAACTCACCAATGAAGATCGCGGCGATAAATTTCCAGAAGTTCATCTTCGTAGTGCCGGCTAGATAACACACAAGGTCCGTCGGAACGAGCGGGAAGAACGCCCACAACGCTACAAATAGAAAACCAAGCGGATGTTCGAGCTTTGCCTTTAGTTTGTGAGACAGCTTGGGTTTGTGGTTTTCGAAGTAATCGCTAAAACCTAGAAATTCAGAAAAGTAATAGATCATTGTTGACGACAGCAGGATGCCCGCGAGCGAAATAAAGAGCACGAGCAGCGGCTGTTCGGGATATATCAGAGTTCCGGCAATGACGAGCGGTGTACTCGGCAAGAGCGTGAAACCGCGAAGGATCGAGAGACCGGCATAAATGAGCAAGACCTCGCGGTCAAAGCGAAGTAAGAATCCGGCAATACTATCAGCCGAAAATTTGGAAGGGTCGTATAGATAGATCGAAACGCACGTGACGGCGATGCCGAGCCAGATCAGAATGCATATCCATCTGATGATCGCTATGATGGTCTTTGGCATTGTCTAAAGGACTTAATTTAGGTTTCCGGCAAAATCCTCGGCGACGTAATGAAAGAAAAGCGAGGTTGAACGGTGCCCTTCCGGCAGAGCATATCGATAGTGGATCAGCTCACGGCCTCGGTAGATCAGGCCGTCGCCACTGGCCAAATAGATCGGTGTCGGCTTGCGTTCGCGATCTCGATTCTCAATTTCATCCCAGCCGATCGTAGTTCCGCGTTTTTGGATCGCGTCGCGATAGTCAGAGAAAGGCTCAGCGTATATAGCCCACGGCGAGATCTGGCCCTCAGGTTCGGGCTCGTAATCGACTTGAAACGAGATGCTGAACTCGCATTGTTCACGGTCGGTATGCGGATCAAGGATCGCCCCGCCCTTATATGAGGCCGCGTATACATAGGACAGTTTGACCGGTTCGCCGACCACCTGGCTCATCAGATCGAGGAATTGGCCTTGAAGATAGGACGCCAAAACTTGATTGTGTTCGCGGTATCGCCGTCCGACCTGATCATCGCCAAATGACATGAAACCGCTTCCTACGTATTTCCGGAAATATTCGCGCATCGACCGCATATATTCGGCGGGAAAAAGGTGGCGGATGACCGTATATTTATTCGCAGCGAAGTCATTTCTGGCGGTTTCGATCGCGCGATGCCAATGTTGATCAGATCCTTCGATCGACTCAGGTGTCAGAGCGATTCCAGCCGTGAGCAGTTTTCTGATCAGCGATTCGTCTGCGATGTCGGGAATCGGCGAGCCGTCTGTAAATCCGGCAAAAATGGCAGCTTGTTCATTCGAGATCCAGTAACCCGTCTCGATACCTGTGATTGAAGATCTGATCCAGATCGATGGTTTGAACGGCGATAGATGGCGTTCGCGTGCGAAATATGAGAATTTGGTGAGGTCGAATGGCTCGAACCGAAATGCGGGGTGGATGATCAGTTCATTTCGAACGAAGTCTCCGGAAAACGGCTCGACCGAGTCAAGTTCACACGAGAACAACGGAATTTCAGGCTTTGCGTCAGCCTCAACAAGGACCCCTTTCTCAAACAACTTCGTACGCTCACCTGCATTTAGATCAACTTCCGGGTCGAGGTAGTCCAAACGAGTCTTGATCAGATCCGAAAAGACCTCGAAAAGGTTTGGATCTTCTCGCTTATTTACCTCAAGTGTCAATAATCCTTCGCCCGGTTTTGGTGCGATCAGCCGAAGCCTAGAATCGTCGTCGATCATCGGTTGAAACTGCAGGAACGGATTGACGATCAGGTTTGTTGCCATGCTACTTGATCGAAACGGTGAGCTTGTAAGTTGCGTTGCCGCGGGTTCCGCCGACGATGATCTTGTAATCGCCACTCGACGGCAATGTGCCGCTCCAGGTCATGGCATCGTCCTCTTCACCCGCATCAGCCAAATATTCGCCTGACGGTTTTTCGATCTGAAAGACTGCATTGTCTTCGAGCGAACTTATCTTGACCGTCATTGTTTGGCCGCCTTTGGCACCGATGAGGTAGGTAGAACGTTCCCCACGAATAACTGCGTCTGAAACGGTCGCCGAATTGCTTCCCGCTTTGAAACTGATCCGCTTTTCATCACTGTCGCCAGTCGTCTCCGTTTTAGGAGCGATTACTACCGGCGGAGCCTTGACCTGAGGCGTCGGTGTACTAGCAGACGGCGTGATCGTCGGCATTGGCGTTGCAGTATTCGCTTTCGAGACCGAATTATTGCTGCCGCCGTTGAACGAAAATGAACAGCCGGAGATTCCAATCGCTAACACCAACAATAGAACGAACCTTTTCCTCATACACTTAAGCGGCCTTTGCCGCCGAATCCATATTGTCGCGCCAACGCAGCACCGGCTTTCTCGCTGCAGTTGCTTCGTCGAGGCGGCCGATCCTGGTCGAATGAGGGGCGTCAATGACGAGCTGCGGGTTCTCGCCGGCTTCCCGGTCAATATCGATCATGGCGTCAATAAATGCGTCCAGATCGGCACGGCCGACACTTTCGGTCGGTTCGATCAGCATTGCACCTTCGACGACAAGCGGAAAGTAGACGGTAGGCGGATGGAAGCCGTAATCGATCAGGCGTTTCGCGATATCCAGCGTAACGACGCCTTTCTTCGACTGGTTCTTGTGCGAGAAAATAGCTTCGTGCATGCAGTCGGACTCGAACGGAGCGTCGAATGTGTCTCTGAGTTTGTGCGAAACGTAGCGTGCGTTCAATACGGCGGTTTCGGTTGCTTCCTTCAGGCCATCGTAGCCGTGCGTATAAATATAAGAAAGGGCTCGGACCATCATACCGAAGTTGCCGAAAAAGGCCTTGACGCGGCCAATTGACTGCGGCAGGTCGTAATTTAAGTGGTAACGGTCGCCGCTTTTTTCGATCCGCGGAGTAGGCAGGAATGGTTTGAGTTCGGCCGTACATAGGCACGGACCGCAGCCCGGACCGCCGCCGCCGTGCGGTGTCGAGAATGTCTTGTGCAGATTGAGATGGATAACATCGACGCCCATATCGCCTGGCCGGGCAACGCCGACGAGGGCATTCATATTTGCTCCGTCCATGTAAACCAGCCCGCCGGCCGCGTGAATAGTGTCGCAGATCTCGCTGATATTTTTTTCAAAGATGCCAACGGTGTTCGGATTTGTCAGCATCAGGCCTGCAACGCCGCCTTCGTCACAAAGCTCGCGAAGGTGATCCAGGTCGGTCAGTCCCTCGGCCGTCGAGCGAATGGTCTTGACCGCAAACCCCGACAGTGCGGCCGACGCAGGATTGGTGCCGTGGGCCGAATCGGGAATTAGCATCACGCGGCGGTTGGATGATTCCTCGCCGTCGCGTTGATCGAGAAATGCACGTATCAGCATCACACCTGTCATCTCGCCCTGCGCTCCCGCGGCAGGCTGGAGAGAAATGCCTGCAAGGCCGGTGATCTCGCAGAGATCCTCCTGCAGGCGGTAGATCAACTCGAGGGCACCTTGGGTCTCTTCTTCGGGTGCAAGCGGATGTAAACCCGCAAAACCGTCGATCCTCGCGACCTTTTCGTTGAGGCGCGAGTTGTACTTCATAGTGCATGAACCGAGCGGATACATGCCGAGATCGATCGAGTAATTCCATGTCGAGATACGCGTGAAATGGCGAACGACATCGACCTCACTAACCTCCGGAACACCGTCGAGATCGTCCGTGCGGCGAAGATCGGCCGGCAGGATATCGATTGTTTCCGGCACGTCGAGTTTCGGTAGACGATATCCGACACGACCGGTCTGCGAACGCTCGAAGATCAAACCTTCGTTCTGTGTCGGGTGCTGTGTTACTTTTTTGATGCTCATATAAAACCCTATTGGCAGGCTGGCTGCGTGATTTTCCGCTATGCCTTCGGCAATCCTTTTCTCGCTATGTCCTCGACAATGTTACAAAAACGGTCGAGTTCCCATAGTGTTGTGTAGACATTCGGCGTTATCCGAATACCTGTAAATTCGTCGTGGACGATCGGCGTCGTGAAGATCTTGTGCTTCGACATCAGATAACCGCCGATCGCGACCGGATCGATGCCGTCGATCTTGAAATTCGCGATGGCACACGACTGTTTTGGATCGAATGACGTGTTAAAACCGACCTTCGGTACGTCCTTGAGTTTATTCATCCAGTAGCGCGACAGAAAACGCAGGCGTTCTTCCTTGCGTTTTCCGCCGATAGCGTTGTGAAACAAAATGGATTCACCTATCGCGAGCCGCATCGCGGCTGAGTGGGTACCGATCTCTTCGAATTTGCGAATATCGTTCTTATTTCTATCTTCCGACGCCATCAAAGCCCAGACCTTCGCGATCTTGTCCTTTTTAACGTAGAGCATGCCCGTGCCCTTTGGAGCGTAGATCCATTTGTGCAGGGAAGTGCCGTAGTAATCGCACTGCAGATCGTCGCGTTTGAAATCAAATTGGGCAAAAGCATGTGCTCCGTCAACGATCGTCTCGATGCCACGAGCGCGTGCCATTTCACAGATCTTGCGGACAGGCAAAATCTGTCCCGTAAGATTTATTTGATGCGAGACAAGGATCAGCTTGGTCTTCGGCGTCACGGCTTTCTCAAATGCCGTGGCGATATCGTCGACATTCGATGGAGCGAGGGGAATTTTTATCAAGTTGAGTTTCAAGCCTTCGCGAAGTTCCCGCTGCTTGAGTGTGGTCAGCATTCGCGGATAATCCTGAGTCGATGTCAAGATCTCGTCGCCCGATTTGAAATCCATGCCCATCAGCAGAATTTCGAGCGATTCGGACGCATTTCGTGTTATCGCGATCTCTTCGGCAGAGCAGCCAAACACCTCGGCGAGGCCCGTTCTCACGGTTTCCGACTGCGGCTCAAGCAATTGCCACATTGTGTATGCGGTCGCGTCTTCCTGCTGCCACGTGTAACGAACAAAGGCCTCGGTCACCATCCGCGGACTCGGGCTAACGCCGCCGTTGTTGAGATTGACAATTCCGCGAGTAACAGAGAAAGCCTGCTGTATCGTGGCCCAGTAATCTTCATCGAGAGATGCCTCGATCGGCGAAAGATGGTCGATATGTTTTCCGGCAGCGACGACATCCTTGAAGAGCGAGCCGACGGTCGCTGAGGTGAGTGCAGCAAGACCGAGGCCCTTGCCGGCACTGGCAAGAAAACTTCGTCGGTCAATGTCGTTAAGGTTTTTCATCGCTCTCCTCCCGAACCAGAATCTTGCTTTCGTTGACAATACTCGGAGTGTCTTCTGTTGAACGCCCATCCCGAAATACTCGGTAGACCATAAAAATACAGAAGCAGGGAACGGAAATCGCCACCCCGATGACGGACAGAACAAGTAAACTCATCCAGAAGTCGTCACTCATCTCAACTCTCTCAACTTCCTTATTGCAACGATTCAACCAATCCGTCTATTTCCTCGCGGCTATTCGTCTCTGTTACGCAGACGAGAAAATCGTTGTCGTGCCCGCTGTAATATTTCGATAAGGCTAGACCGCCGACGATACCGTTTTCTGTTCGGACTTTCGAGAGCACTTCGTCAGCTGATTTTGTCGAACGGACGACGAATTCGTTGAAAGTCGGCGATGAGAATGCGATCTCGTAGCCCTCGATGGCTGCGATCTGCTCTTTGGCATATGCCGCTTTCTGAGCGTTCTGCATCGCAACCTCTTGAAGGCCTTTTTTGCCCATCGTTTCCATGTAGATAGTTGCGGCGAGGGCGATCAGGCCTTGATTGGTGCAGATGTTCGAAGTCGCCTTTTCGCGTCGAATATGCTGTTCGCGCGTCGATAGCGTCAGCACGAAACCGCGGTTGCCGTTCTTGTCGTACGCCACGCCGCAAAGTCGGCCCGGCATTTGACGGACAAATTTCTCCTGCGTAGCAAAGAGTCCGACGTGCGGGCCGCCGAAGCCCATCGGTACGCCCCACGATTGGCCTTCGCCGACTACGATGTCGGCACCGCATTCGCCGGGAGTTTTGAGCAGCCCGAACGAGATCGCTTCGGTTACGACGACGACGAATAGTGCCCCGACCGCGTGTGCGGCGTCGGAGAGCGATTGCAGATCCTCGATACAGCCAAAGAAATTGGGCGACTGCACGACGAGAGCAGCGGTCTTGTCGTCGACGGTCTCGAGGCCGGTGACACGTCCCGTCGCCTCGTCAAATCCGATCTCGACGATCTCGGTGTCGCCGTGCTGGGCGTACGTTGTCGCTACGTCGCGATATTCGGGATGTACACTTTTCGCCACAACGATCTTGTCCCGCCGCGTGACGCGCTGGGCCATCAGATAGGCCTCGGCCATGGCGGTCGAGCCGTCATACATCGATGCGTTCGCGACCTCCATTCCGGTCAATTGGCAAACGAGAGTTTGAAACTCAAAGATATATTGCAGCGTGCCCTGAGCGATCTCTGGCTGATACGGCGTGTACGAGGTAAAAAACTCGCTCCGCTGGATCAGGTGATCGACGATCGTCGGTGAAAAGTGCGAATAAACGCCGGCGCCGAGAAACGACGGTTTTGTCGTCGCCGTGTTTTTTGCGGCCATCGTCTCCATCGCTGCTATCACTTCGCTTTCGGCGAGCGGTTCGGTGATCTTGAGGTCACGGTTTAGCTGGACGTTTGCAGGTATCGAGCGAAAAAGCTCGTCGGCGGTTTTCAAGCCGACAACGGCGAGCATCTCGTCGCGTTCTTCGGGTGAATTCGGTATGTATCTCATGTTATAAGGTGTTCAAGGTAAAATGATAACAGACAATTCTTTGCTGGCAAATTCTCCAAATTGTTGGCTGCAGAGGACCCGAGCGATTCACTCGAATGCTGGACCATCGCGGTTAACAAAATAAAAAACGGCGAGTAAAATGCCCGCCGTTAGTGTTTTTGCGATCACAACTTCAAGGAGTTCAGAATTAAGTTTGCTTCTTCAGAAAGCGCTGTCTCTGCCGCCGTGTTGGCATCCGACTGATTCTTTTGAATGACCTTGTTTGAAAGGGCGGTTTGGCCGGAACTAAGCGATCGCAATTGAAATTCCAACTGCACCTCAAAGTTGCCGGACGTGCCGGAGTTGGTTATCTTACCAAATATACCGCCGATCTTGCCGGCTGTCGACTGTTTAAGCTTTGTAAAGTTACTTGACAAAACATAATCACATCCGGCCGCACGAGCCTCGGTTTCGGACCCGTATACGACGCCTTCGATCTTACCTGAAGTCAGGCGCTTAGCGAGGAATGCCTGTAAATTGGAGACGGAGATATTTGCTTCGCCGGAGTTTCTTAGTTCGATGACCCCAATCCGGATCATCCCGGGCTTTTTAGCGCCGCCGACGGTGGAGACTGCTCCCGGTATCTTTGACCAGCCGCCGGAACTCGTATCGATCGACTGCGGAGTTCCGCGGTCGTTGGGCCGTCCGGAGTCATTGCCGGATACGCCGCCGGTCATTGCGCCATAACCCGGCATTCCGTAAAGATCAGAGGCCGACTTTGCTGCTTTGTATCCGGCAGGAATATCGAAAAGTGCATCTTCAAGCGGTGCTTTCGAAAACTCGACGGTCTCGATCGTCTGGGTCATCGCAGGCATACCTTCGTCGGCAGCACCCATCTTCATCGTTTGTGTGAGCGAGAGTGGAAATCCAAGTTTGCCGGTGCCTGAGTTCTTATATACGATGCGGTCGGTGCATCCGCGTTTTCCCTCGCCCATCCCGGCGTACGGATTTCCGGGGGCGGTTACCGGACAAGAGAATTGGGGAAGGTCGACATACCAGCCGTCGATCTCGATCTGCATTTCGTTCTTATTACATGCATCTGGCGAGGATTTCATCGTCATGACCGACTTGATCCTTCGTGCCGTGAGGCCGAACATCTGTTTGCGTTCTCCGGTGTCCGTTATCGAATTTGTAATCGTAAGGGTACCGCCCCTTGTTGCCATACCGGATGCTGACGGCGTGGCAGACGTCGGGGTCGCAGTCCCGAGATCGGTCTGGAATGGTTCCACAAAGTACAGCTTCTTACTGTCGCTGACTTTGATCGTGCGTTTCAGGTCGCACTGTTCAATGTCGGTCATGCCCGCCATCCCCATCATGCCGCTGCTTTCGGTGCGTTTCCGCGACCCTTTAACATATACGGTTGACGAGAAATTCTGTCCGCTGACCGAAGTCGATTGCTTTATCTTGTAGTTTTGCCCGCATACTGCAGCGGCGCCAAAGGCGATGATCAACATAGGTGCCAATGTTGTTTTTAGTAGTTTCATCATGATATTTCTCCACTATATTTAATTAGCGGCTTACTATCTTCATTGTCGCTTAAATTGGCGGATGCAATTGTGACCTATGTCATTGCCGTTATTTTTATCTATCTGTTTTGTCGGGTTTCCGAAGGCGCCGCAACTAAATCGAACACTTCCGATCAAGACTGCCCAAAAATACATTTGAACTTCCTGATCACCTGGCTTAGCTAATGTCAAAATCCAACCGTCTTCGCAGCGACAAAAGAAAAGAGGCCAAGGCAAACGCGCCATGACCTCTCTGCATTTTGACGACGACCGTGCGATTGTTCGCTATTAAACTCGTCGTTTTCCACCGCCTATCAAGCACTTGCTTCGAGATACTCTTCATACTCGACCGAAGACAGCATTTTGTCGGCTTCGAGCGGGTTGTCCATTTTCAATTTGACCATCCAGCCGTCACCGTAGGCGTCGTTGTTGACTGCCTCCGGAGTGTCGTTGATGCTGTCATTGACCTCGGTGACAGTTCCGGCGAGCGGTGTAAAGATCTCGGAAACGGCCTTGACCGATTCGACCGAACCGAATGCCTCGTGCGTGCCGAAATGATCGCCGACCCGCGGCATATCAATATACACAACATCACCCAGCGAATGCTGGGCGTAATCGGTAATGCCGATCGTCGCGATATCACCATTGACCTCGACCCATTCGTGGTCTTTGCTGTAACGTAAGTTCTCTGGAATATTTGACATAGTATTTAGATAAAATTTAGTTTCTGATCAGACTGCGTAAAGTTCGAGAAAACCGCATTTTTCGCATCTCAGTCCGCGGACGTCTCGACGTTCGCGGTCGTGGACTTTAATGTTATCGCCTTTGATCCCAAGCAGCGACACATTTTCGGGTTCACCGTCTACCCAACCGAGCTTCATATAGTAATGCTCGCTTTTGTCGGCAGCAAATCCTTTGATCATATTGCCGCCGCATTTGCTGCAAATGTACTGCTGTGAGCTCATTTCGCCCGCTTATAAAAAGGCGTCGGTACTACTTTTGCCCCAACGTGCCTGCCTCTGACATCAATTTTAATTTCTTGTCCGATATTTGCAAACTGCGGCGGTAAAAACGCGAGGCCAATGTTCTTTTTCAAAAACGGCCCCGGCGAACCGCTGGTGACAACGCCGACCTTTTCGTGGCCGATGTAAATGTCCATACCGTCGCGGCCGATGCCGGGCTCGGTCATTTCGAAGCCGACGATCTTTCGTTTCACGCCCGTAGCTTTCTGTTCGCGAAGTTTATCGACCGCCGTGAAGCCGCCGTCTTTATCGAGTTTCGTTATCCAGCCGAGGCCGGCTTCGTAGGTTGAGATGTCGTCGCCGAGTTCGTGGCCGTAGAGCGACATCGCGGCCTCGAGCCGGAGCGTGTTGCGTGCCGCGAGTCCGCAGGGAAGTATTCCGCCGTCTTCGCCATAGTTGCCGGTCTCAAGCAGCTTATTCCAAAGCTGTTCGGCGTGTTCGGGCGAGGCATACACCTCGAAACCGTCTTCGCCGGTATAACCGGTCCGCGATATGATCGAGTCCACGCCGTCGACCTTGCCGGTCGTAAAGTGGTAATACTTGATAGCGCCGAGATCGGTGTCGGTCAGCTTCTGCAGAATGCCGGTCGCGTTGGGGCCTTGGACGGCGATCTGGCAATAGTCTGCCGACGCGTTTCGCAAGCCGAGGTCGTCGTGTTCGGAATGGTGCGACTTGATCCAGGCCCAATCCTTGTCGGTCGTGCCGGCGTTTACTACCAGCAGAAGCCGATCATGGCTAAAACGGTAAACGAGCAGATCGTCAACGACGCCGCCGTCGTGATTTGTGAGTGCCGAATAATGTGCCTGGCCGTCGACGAGGCTGGTTACGTCGTTGGTCGTCAGGCGATTTACAAAGGCGATCGCGTCCGGCCCTTCGACCCAGATCTCGCCCATGTGCGACACGTCAAACAGCCCGCTCGCCGTGCGGCAACGCATATGCTCCTCGATCACGCCTGCCGGATATTGAACAGGCATATCCCAACCGCCAAAATCCACCATTTTTCCACCCAACGTACGATGCACGGCGTTCAGCGGTGTTTTTTTCAACTCTATATCAGACATATAAGTGCAGTGTAAATTAGAGGTTTAGCGCTAGCAAGTTGGGGCAGCGGAAACGTGGGGGTCTAAATGCCGGAACATAATTGAATTGGCAGTCGCTTCTAGTTCTTTTTCTTCTTTTTCTTTTCGACAACCGCGGGGAGTTTCGGGACGGCGGCGGCTATTTGGTCGCAGGAATCGATGATGTCCATGATCACGCCTTGCTGCATTTTGTCGGTGGTGGTGTCGAGTTCTTTTTGGAGAGCAGGTTTGTAGCGGGCGGCAGCCGAAGCAAGGCTGCGAACCGCGACCGGAAAGAGATCGGCGAGTGTTTTCGGATTCTTTTCCTCGGGATCGGGTAGGATCGCCGCGTCCGGGCGTTCGGAAAGGTTGTCGATGTCGTCGATGGCTTTTTGCAGGAGTCTCTTGATATCGAAGAGCAGTTCAATCCGCTCGCCTTTGGGCAGCTCGCCCCACGCGTCAGATTCCTTTTTGGCTACCGGCTTTGAAACATCGATCTTCAGAACGTCAAACCGTCGATCTGCCGCGTGGACAAGAACGTCGATTCGGCGGTCGATCTCCTGCGCGTCGCGGATGAGTTCGATCTCGGCGTCGGTTAGAAAGTCGCGCCGCTGTGCGTTCGCGGTGAAAACTGAAAAGTGAACAGTGAAAAGTAGAAAAAATACGACTGCTGTGGTTTTCATGATCATTTATCGAAGAAGCTCCGACGACGCGCCAATGGCTGCCTTAAGTCTGGACCACCGTATCCCCGAATAGCGGTTCGATAGCTCTTGTTCGCGTTTCGCGTAGAGATTTGAGCAGTTTTAGTATGTACGGCTCGTATTTCGTCTCGACCTCACGGCGGATCAATTCGAGACGCGGAGCAAACCCGCGAAGCGCGATCTCATAACGTTTCAGATTGCTGCGCATCTTATTGCTGCCGGTGTTGCGCCTGAGCAGAAAATCAAGCGTGTTGTCCATCAGATAGTGAAAGGCCCCAAGTTCGACGTACAGATTGTAATAATCCTGGGCCTGAAAGAACTTCTCGGCCTGTTTGAGATGAGCGTCCATGTACGCGAGTGCGAGGATCGTATGGTCCTTTTCGTCGGTAACCTCATCGAGCTTTGCTTTTTCCGCTTTATCGATCACCTTTGAAGGCGGCGGAACTGAGTCGGGCTGAGCAGCGGCCCTGCCTAGACAAAAGGCCAAAGTCAATATGCAAAAAAGGGCGAACATCGATGTCCGGCGAAGATCGACGAATGATATGAACAACATTTTGCCCTTTGCCATTTTCATCTAAACCGATCTCACTTCTTCTTCATTTCCTTTATCTGCTTTTGCAGCGACGGCAGGCGAAGATTTACCTTTTCGATCTCGAGCTGGTTTTTGGCCGGATCGGCAAGCCGCAAGAACTGTTGATAATTTGCCATGGCGTCGAGATATTCTGCCAGTTGGTCGTGCGATACCGCAAGTAAAAAGTGAGCCACGGCGTTCTCGGGCATCTTTGCGGCAATCCACTGATATTCGACTTTTGCTTCGGCATAGCGTTTTAGCTGGTAAAGAGCGGCCGCAAAGTTCGCATGAACGGTCGCGTTTTCCGGAGCGATCTCGAGAATGCGTTTTAGCAATGCCGCAGCGTGGTCAAACCGCTTTGCCTGCACGAGAGCGGCGCCGTAACCGATCGCATGGTTGATGTTGTTTGGCTCCGCCTCGGATGCCCTTCGGCAGTAGTCGAGGGCCTTGTCGGGAGCGTCAAGCCGATCGAGAACGCACAATCGGCCGAGAAAAGTCGCGTTCTTTGGATCTTTTTCGAGCAGCGTTTCGAGTTGTGCAGCGTTCGTTGACAATGATGCCGTGATGTTTGCCCGCAAAACTTCGGCCTCGGCAGATCGAACCTTTAACAGATCTAGCTGTTTTAACGCGATGTCCGGTTTTCCCTGTGTAGCCGCTAGTCGAGCCTGTAAGACGATCGTCGACGGCCGGTTCGGAGAAAGCTTGGAAAGCAGATCTGTGTACGAGGCTGCCTGTTCGGTGTCGCTGTCCGTAAGAGCGAGTTCGGCGGCAAATTTTAATGCGTTGACATTATTTGGATCTATTGTGAGGGCGTTCTTCAAACTTGCTCTCGCCAGAGTTT
>CAZVDM010000033.1:0-10866 GCA_964625555.1 uncultured Chloracidobacterium sp. | reverse complement strand
CCCGATTCGGCGGCTGCGATCTGTTTTCGCACAAGGACGTCACCGAGCATCGCAAGCGGAAGCGACCATTCCGGCCGATTCGCCAACGCTTTGCGAAACGAACTCTCCGCATCGTCGATCTTATTAAGGGCAAGATAAGCGTTGCCCTTCTGATACTCAGCCTCGGGAAAATCTTCGACAAGAGCAATTGCTTTGTCGTAGAGTTTGATCGCGCCCGGCAGGTCGCCTTTTTCGTGAATGTCCTGAGCTTGATTAAATATCGCGACCGCATTTTGCGGTCCTTCCGGTTCGTCTTGTGCAAACGTAGTTTCTGCTCCGAAACTGTAGAACATGCCGCAGAGTAGTGAGAAGACAATTACATGTCTTGCATATCTATTACTGTTGATCAAAATGCGATCTTTTGTCATTGGCAGATGCAGAAAGTTTACCATCAGAACACGCAAAACGCTACGTTTTTAACGATTTGAAGGTCACCCTTTTCGAAGGCAATGGTTTGCGTTCACTATTTATAGTGATATAAGATTTTGGTTTGCCGTCGATCGGTTCCCGTCCTAAAATGAACGTACCAACGTCACAAAGCTCCAACATCTCCGCAAATCTGCAGTTTCCGGAAAAGGAAATGCGACTGCGGTCTTTGATGCGCGAGATGGGCACAGTGTTGGTTGCGTATTCCGGCGGAGTGGACAGCACCTATCTCGCGCTCATAGCGACGCAGGAACTGGGCGACAAAGCGTTATGTGTACTTGGCCTGTCGGCAAGCGTGTCTCAGTTTCAGAGAGATGAGGCGATCTCGGCCGCTGACGAATTTGGTTTTAAGTTTGAAACGCTCGATACCGACGAGCTGAATGATGAAAATTATCGTGCGAATCCGACGAACCGCTGCTATTTTTGCAAATCGGAGCTGTATTCAAAGTTGGAAGCACTGGCATCGATGCGCGGTATCGGGTTCGTATTGGATGGTACCAACGCAGACGATATTAATGATCATCGGCCCGGCCGCGTCGCCGCGGCAGAGAACAATGTAAAGAGCCCGCTCGCCGATCTTGGAATTACTAAGGACGAGATCCGCGAATACAGCCGAGCCCAAGGGATCAAGGCCTGGGACAAACCGGCGAGCCCTTGCCTCTCGTCGCGTGTCGCTTATGGTGTGCCCGTAACTATAAAGCGATTGTCGATGGTAGAGCGTGGTGAAGAATATTTGCGCGGCCTTGGATTCAAGGAATTTCGCGTTCGCGTACATGGTGAACTTGCAAGAGTAGAGGTCGGCCGTGCTGAACTTGGCCGAGCATTGGACGGGGCGAATGTGTCGCGTATCACAGAGAATTTAAAAAAGGTCGGCTTTACTGATGTAGAGGTCAATCCAAAAGGATTTCGTTCAGGTTCGATGAACGAGGTCATTAATATAACAAGCAATAACTAACTCAATTATTTGGAGAATTAAATAAAATGGCAAATCCAATGGCCGACGAGAACCGGCGATTTAAGGGCAGCGACGAAAAGAACCCGTTCGAAGCAATGAGCGAACGCTTTGACCGTGCTGCTCAATTATTGGGCCTTGACGAAGATCTCTATCGCGTTATGCGCGTTCCGAGCCGCGAGATCAAGGTCTACATTCCGGTACGAATGGACACGGGACATATACAGGTTTTTGAGGGCTATCGAGTACAGCACAACTTTGCCCGCGGCCCTGCTAAGGGCGGCATTCGTTATGCGCCTGACGTTTCGCTCGATGAGGTCAAAGCTCTCTCAGCGTGGATGACATGGAAATGTGCGGTCGTCAACGTTCCCTTTGGCGGCGGCAAAGGCGGCATCATTTGCGATCCGCATCAAATGTCGCTCGGCGAGCTCGAACGCATGACGCGTCGTTACACGGCTGAGCTGATCGACTTTATTGGCCCCGACAAAGACGTTCCGGCGCCCGACATGAACACCAATGAACAGACAATGGCGTGGATCATGGATACCTATTCGATGCATGCCCGCCATACGGTCACTTCGGTCGTTACCGGCAAACCGGTCGCCCTCGGAGGTTCGCTCGGACGGCGCGAGGCGACGGGACGCGGTGTTCTGTTCTGCGTAAACGAAGCGATAAAACGATTTAACCTAACGCCCGAACAAACGACCGTCGTTGTTCAGGGCAGTGGAAATGTTGGCGGCATCGGTGCCGAACTGATGTGGCAGCAAGGGTACAAGGTCGTCGCCATCTCGGATGTCGGCGGCGGCATCTACAATCCGAACGGCCTCAACATTCCGCACGTTCTCGAATACCTGCAACAAAACAAATCGCTCGAAGGCTATCCTGATGTCGAGGCCGTCGACAACAAATCACTGCTCGAGATCGAATGTGATGTGCTGGCACCGTGTGCGACAGAAAACCAGATCACATCGGAAAATGCCGACCGGATCAGATGCAAGATCCTCGCTGAAGGCGCTAACGGGCCAACCACTCCCAAGGCCGATAAGATACTGCATGACAAGGGCATTTTTGTCATTCCTGACATCCTGGCGAATGCGGGCGGCGTTACCGTATCGTATTTCGAATGGGTACAGGACAGAATGGGCTATTTCTGGTCGGAAGCCGAAGTAAATGCACGGCTTGAGGATAAGATGGTGGCGAGCTTTAACGAATTGTGCCATTACGCGACAAAGCATGATGTCGATACGCGAACGGCTGCCTATATGATGGCCATTGACCGCGTTGCATACGACACTCGGATGCGTGGGATCTATGCGTAAAAAAGTTTCTAATTTGTTAAAAACGCTTGATTTTCGTGATTTTTTAAGATAAGGTCAAACGATGAGTACCGTGTTAACGTTAGTAAACGTTAACTATCGGTTCAAACTCACGTCAGTAGCGATATTTATTGAACGTTTTTTTGAAACTGTGCCACGTTTTTACGGCGTGCCTGTTTGGCAAGTCATCGTGCGTGTGCGATAATCGGGTAGCTAGTCAGTGTTCTAATTTGTTTAGAGCACGCTTTACGGCTACAAATTGAAATTTGATTCTTTATTTTCTGCGGAGGAATGTGATGAAACTCGCAAACAAGGCGTATATTGTTACGCTCTTAATGCTTACGTTCGTATTTACGGCGACGGCACAAAAAAATCTTAGGCCTGCTAGCGACCCAAGAAACACTGCACCAACGGTAGGAACCGGCGGAGCAGTTGGTGGTCCGACCGGCCTCTTTACCGTCTATGACGGCGACACGCTCCGAAAAGGTGAATATACCTTTAGCGTTGCATACAGCAATTATGACCGCGATCCGGGTGATGTTGATTTCACTTCGGTACCGCTTAGTTTTCAGATCGGTGTGACCGATTACCTCGAACTTTTCTTCGAAACCGAAGCATTGCGCGGTGTAAAGGTCAACGCACGTCGAAATCTGTCAGCTAACTATCTGCCGAATTCACGCATGTTCATCCCCGGTTTCGGCCTCACGAGCGGACCTGCAGTGGTCATGGCTCCGCGAGGACCCGGCAACCCGATCATTCAGGGCTCTGTATTCCGTCCGACGGGAACGCAGCCTTTTGTTGCGTATCCATACGTTGGCGGCAGTGCCGGTACATTCGGATTGACCGGCGGATTCTTCTCAGGACCGCAATTTGGTTATCCTGCCGGAACGAATGCTCTCTTGAGCGTTTCGGCCGGCGGCAACGGTGCATCGAACTTCCCGGGAATCGGGTCGGTCTACGGCGGTATCCTGCCGGGACTCGTTCTGCAGACAACGCCGCTGTTTACTCAGGCTGGTGCACCTGCGGGTGAAGCACCTACCTCGTTCACGCTTGCTGCATCGTATGTCCCTGACGCTCCGTTTGTGAATCGCGGTTACGGCGAATCAGCATTCAACTCGTTTACGGTTGGTGCGAAATGGCGTTGGACGGGCCCCAACAACCCGATCGGCGTCGGTATTGTCGCATACTACAAATTCTATGCTGACAACGCAGAAGACGCTGCCGGATTCAATCAGCTGCAGCGTGGTGCCAGTGCCGGCGGAAACAACGGCGATTTCGGCGTTTCGATGTTCGGTGGTGCACGACTTGCCAAATGGGCAAATCTTTCGGCAAACGCCGGTTTCCTTTATGCCAGCGATACGAAAGGACAGTTCGCCGGCGGAACATTTACATTGCTTGACCGTCCGAACGAACTCACCGGTGCACTCGGTGTCGATTTCCCGGTCAACAAGTATTTTCAGCCGATCGCGGAATTCCGTGCTCTCTACTACGTAGGCGGCAGAACGCCGAATGCATTTGAAAATCATCCGATGGATGCGATCTTTGGTGCTAAGGTTCACGTAACCCGTTACGCCGGCTTTGGTGCTGCGTATCGTTACAACGTTAATCAGCAGGACACAGGATCATTTAACGATGATGTCACCTACACAAACACGGTTGCTATTCCTTGTCGTGCAGGTCAGACGACGGGATGTCCGCAAACGGTCACCTCGAGTTTCCGCGGCAAGCCACTTGGCTTCCAGCCGTCATCGGATCCGCACGGATTCATTTTCAACGCATGGGTCGGCCGCCGCAACAAGCGTGCTGAAGCAGTTGTTAACCAGGTTGCTAACGTAAACTCGGTAGCTCTGTCGAACACGACCATTACCCTCGGATGTGCTCCGGGATTCAAATCGCGTTCGGGTGCTTGCAATGACAGCAGCAGAACTGTTGGCGTCGCAACATCGGCAAGCGATCCTGAAAATGATGTTCTTACCTATAACTACACGGTTTCGGGTGGACGCATCGTTGGATCAGGTGCAAAGGTCGATTGGGATCTGAGCGGTGCTCAGGCGGGAACCTACACGATCACGACGGCTGTCAACGATGGCTGCGGCGTCTGCGGAAAGACTGATACACGTACCGTTACCGTTAAGGAATGTGACGATTGTATCAAGATCTGTGACTGCCCGACCTTGACCGTTGACGGACCAAGCGGCGTTACCAATCCCGGCAGCATGATGTCGTTCACTGCTAATGTGACCGGCGGTGCTGACGTGACCTATAACTGGTCGGTTTCGGCTGGTTCGATCGCTTCGGGACAGGGAACTTCGGCGATCAGTGTCGATACGACCGGTCTTGCCGGACAGACAGTAACGGCGACGGTGACCATCGGCGGACTGGATCCGAATTGCAATTGCGATACGGTCAAGTCTGAATCCGGTCCGGTTGCAGCTAAGCCGGTTCCTGAGTTGGTAGACGAATTCCAGAAACAGGTCGACGACGAAGTCAAGGCTCGTGTAGACAACTTCTATATCAAGTTGAACAACGATCCTAACGCACAGGGTTACATCATCAACTACGGTACGGCCGCTGAGATCAAGAAGCGTAGAGCTCAGATCATGAAGGCGATCAACTTCCGTAAGTATGAGGTCAGCCGCGTGACGTTTGTTGACTCGATCTCGGATGGCGGTGTGAACACCAAGTTCTACATCGTTCCTTCCGGTGCCGATAATCCGATGCCGTAATGGCGAAACGCTTCTCACCTCGCGAGAGTTGAGAACATAATTTGAGCGGCCGCTGGTTCCATCACAAACCTGCGGCCGCTTTTTTTGATCGCAAAACGCTTTGCAACTCCGATGTATTTTTGTAGAATAGTTTACAAATGCCGGGTCCGCCGGATTGACGACGGACCCCGTTGATTGATTGCAAACAAATGCTATTGTTCCGTCATCTAAGAGATGGAAGGAAATTCCTCTCCGGCGCGGGGCGTCCCGCTAATAGTTCTGACCAACAAAAAGTAATATGTTCAATTTCAAAAAGCTCAATGTGGTGTTTTCGTTACTATTGGCAATTTCTGTATTCCAGTCTGTGGTGCTCGCCGATATTCCGGACGGAACGGTTCGGCCTGAGCCGGCGAAATTCGAAACATGGGCAGTTGTTGGTCCGGACGGCGGCGATGTCCGTACGGTGGCCATCGACCCGAGAGACAAAGATCGGCTCTATATCAGCACGCTCGACGGTCAGATCCATACGTCTTCGGACGCCGGCAAATCGTGGCGTTTGCTGGTTAATCTGAATGAGCCTGAGATGGTCATCGACAATCTGTTTGTCGATTCGCGCGATTCGAAATTGATCTACGCTTCTGGCCATAGGCATAAAGCGCCGGGCGGATTTTTTAGGTCCACCGATGGCGGTATGACCTGGAAGGAAGCAAAAGAGCTCAAGAACGAGTCGATCCACGCATTGACCCAGTCGCCTTCGGACCCCGGTGTGTTGTTTGCCGGGACGACCCACGGAGTCTGGGTGTCCAGGAATTCAGGCGCGGATTGGGAGCGTATCGCGTCTCCGACGAACCCGATCAACATCGATTCGATCGCTGTCGATCCGAAGACTCCGAGCACGATCTATGCGGGCACATGGTGGCGTGCCTATAAGACGACGGACAGCGGTAAGAACTGGCGGCTGATCAAAAATGGCATGATCGATGATTCCGACGTTTTTGCCATTGCCGTCGATCCGCGAAATCCGGACCACATTATTTCATCCGCGTGCAGCGGGATCTACGAGTCGCAAAATGCCGGAGAAAAGTGGTCCAAGATACAGGGTATCCCATCCCAGTCCCGCCGCACACGCGACATTATGCAGCATCCGACCGTTCCAAGCACCTACTACGCTGCGACGACCGAAGGCTTTTGGATGAGCGTAAACAGCGGTAAATCGTGGGCGCTTACCACGCAGCGAAATCTGGAGATCAATTCTATTGCGGTGCATCCCGACATGCCGAACCGAGTCTACATCGGCACCAACAACTATGGAGTAATGGTGTCAAATGACAGCGGCCGAAGTTTTGTTCCGACCAATGATAGTTTTACGAGCCGTTTCACATATTCGATCGTGCCGGATAACCAGCAGCCGAACCGTCTTTACGCCGCGACGCGCAACATCGCGACCGGAGGAGGATTTTTCTTTGTCAGCAATGATAGAGGTGCAACCTGGGCGCCATCGAAAAGCATTGATGTAAACCGCGTATCGCCCTTTGCGATACTTCAGGATAAAAAGAACGGGAATCTGATGTACCTGGGTACGAACCTAGGCATATTTCGATCACTTGACCGCGGAGTGAGCTGGTTGCCGCTGCCCACAATTAAACTTCCGGTCACACCGAAGAAGCCGGTCAAAAAGCCGGTCAAAGCTCCGGTGAAAAAAGGTGCTGCTGTAAAAACTCCGGTCGTGACCGCGGCTGCGGCAGTCCCTGTCGTCGTTAATGTCGGCTCGATAAACGAAAAGGTCAAGGTCCTGGCATTTACCGAAGACGGAAAAAACGGGATGTTCGCCGGAACCGATAAAGGACTCTATCGCAGCTATGATATTGCCAAGGGCTGGGAAAAACTGAACCTCGGTGTCGGCGTTAACGACAATATTTTCGCTCTTCACGTTTCGCCTACAAGGCCGGGAACTATCTGGGTCGGGACCGCGACGTCCGGAGTAATGGTGTCGCGTGACGACGGCAAGACGTGGGCAAAGGCCGGAGGTGCGGCGGACGGCGTGCCGATCAGTTCGATAGCGTCCGATCCGGAACGTCCCGACTTTGTGTATGTCGGCACATCGCAGACATTCTATGTAAGCAAAGATGGAGGTGCGACCTGGAAGCGACGCGGCGGTGACCTTCCGCTCGGCAACTTCACCAGCATCCTTATCAATCCGGATAATACTGACGAGATCATCGTTTCAAGTTCGATCGAATCGGACGGAGGCATCTTTGTTTCTACCGACGCCGGCAACAAATGGAAACGGATCGATACGAAAGACTGGAAAGTGCCGAGCCGTCGCGTTTGGGCTCTTGCATTCGATCCTAAAGATCCAAACCGTATATTCGCCGGCACGCACTCGTCCGGCGTTTATAAGATCGAGCGCCCGGCCGAAACAGCAAAAGCTCCAACAACCGATCGGCCGCTTGCCAATGGCAATCCGGAGTGAAGTAGATCTAATAATTTAGTATTAATAGAGCGGTGCATTTTGTGCCGCTCTTTTTGGTTTTGAATTTGGAACTTGCCGAGCGTAACTCTATAATTTCAATAACAAAGGAGCCTAAAAATTGAGACACGAGAGTGCCTGTCGGACTTCGACAGCTAAAAACGATATGCGAATAACAAGCGTTCCGTTTTCGGCGATTCCGGAGCAGTCACAACTATTTCTCAAATATCAAAAGGATCCTTTATCGCTGCGGGAATTTTATCCAAATGCAGTCACTTCTGTATCCGGCCTTTCAGATTTCGCCCTCAAAGCTATTGCCGGTCAGACCGTAGATCGTAACGCTGTTTGCGACGCCCTCGTCGAAATAAACGTGACCTGCCGCGCGTCGGAAAGAACGCTTGCGAATATCGAAATATTGCGAAACAAAAACACGGTTGCGGTACTCACAGGGCAACAGACCGGCTTGTTCACAGGCCCGCTTTACACTATTTACAAAGCTCTGTCGGCCGTGAAATTGGCGGAGCGGCTAACTACCGAGGGAACACCTGCCGTGCCGATGTTCTGGGCGGCAACCGAAGATCATGATTTCGACGAGGTATCGAACACGTTCGTGATTTCCGCCGATGGTTCCGAACATGAGATCAAGTACGAACCGACATCCCGCATCGCGGATTCACAAGTAGGCTCGGTTCTTCTGGACGGTTCGATCAAAGACAAGATCCGCGAATTGATGGGCGAAATGCCTAAAACCGAATTTTCCGATGAAGTTGAACGGATGATGTCAGACGCGTGGATCCCCGGCCGCGGATATGGGAAGGCGTTTCTCGCGCAGATGGCGCAGATTTTCCGTTCGTTCGGACTTATCTTTGTCGACCCTCAGAATGCCGCACTGAAACGGCTTTCGGCACCGATATACGAATCAGCGATAAGATCGGCAGATGAGATCGCCGCGAATGTTGTCTCGCGTTCAAAGGCCCTGACTGCGGCTGGTTATCATGCACAGGTCTTGGTCGAGGACGACTACTTTTCTCTATTTTGGCAAACGGAAGGCGGTGTGCGAACCGCGATAAGGAAGGTCGGCGATGGACTTTACCGGTCTAAAGCCGATAAACGGGAATTCGTGACGGAAGAGCTGCTGGAGATCGTGGCGTCTGAACCAGACAGATTCAGCCCGGGAGTGATGCTGCGGCCGGTCGTTCAGGATTATCTGTTTCCAACCGTCTGCTATTTCGGCGGCGGGGCAGAGATCGCGTATTTCGGGCAAAATAGTGCGGTTTACGAGACACTCGACAGGCCGGTTACGCCGGTTTTGCACAGGCAATCGTTCACAATTATTGAATCGCGGCATCAACGTACTCTCGATCATCTCGACTTGGCTTTTACCGATCTTTTTGAGGGGATCGAGAGCATATTGCCAAGCCTGATCGAAAGGCATATTTCTCCCGATACCGCCCGGGTTTTTGCGGAGGTCGAGGAAAGTATCAATACTGAGTTGAACCGTCTGGGTCAGAATCTTTCGGCATTGGACGTGACGCTTTCGGAAAATCTCGCAAAACGCCGTCGAAAAATGATCTACCATATCGCTGCACTTCGAAAAAAGGCGTATGCTGCCGAATTGAGAAAGAGCGAGACCATCAACGGCCGGCTCAGGTCTGCTTTTTCGGCCGTTTATCCGAACGGGCATCTGCAGGAACGCAGCGTGAACATTGTGACGTATTTGAATAACTACGGGAGCCATTTTGTCGATTGGGTCTACGAAGCCATCGATCTCGATGATCGCGGACACCGTGTGATCAACCTCTAGAATGAATAAGATCAAGGTTTTACCTGACAACTTGGCGAACCAGATCGCAGCCGGCGAGGTCGTCGAACGTCCCGCGTCCGTCGTAAAGGAAATGGTTGAAAACGCCATCGATGCCGGTGCAACGCGTATTCAGATCGACATCGAACTCGGGGGCCGACGCGTGATCCGCATCAGCGACGACGGCGAAGGCATGGTCCGCGACGATGCGATCCTTGCATTCGAACGCCACGCCACGTCAAAGATCCGCACTCTCGAAGACCTCGCCGCCATCGGCACGCTCGGTTTTCGCGGCGAAGCACTGGCCTCGATCGCTTCGGTCGCCAAAGTCGACCTGCTGACGAAAACCCCACACGATAACGAAGCTACGCGTGTCGTCATCGAAGGGGGAAGGCTTCTTGACGTGAAGGACGCCGCCCGCGACACCGGAACGACGATCACGGTTCGCGACCTGTTTTTTAATACTCCCGCGAGACGCAAATTCATGCGGAGCGAGGCGACCGAGAACTATCATCTGACGAGCATCGTCACACATTACGCCCTTGCACATCCCGAGATCGCCTTTACTCTGACCAATAACGGACGGGAAGTGCTGCGTGTCTCGCCGGCGAAGGATCTGCGCGAACGCGCGTTTCAGGTATTTGGCGCTGGCCTACTCGACAGTCTCTTGCCCGTCAGCGGCGGCCGCGATTACGTGGCAAAGGTCAGCGGCTACGTTTCGGCTCCGCGCGAACGGCGTACGACGCGTGACGCTCAGTATTTTTTTGTAAACAAACGCTTTGTCCGCGACAAAACGATCGCCGGCGGCTTGCTCGAGGGCTTCCGCAGCGTCCTGCCGCATGGTGTTTATCCCGTCGCATTCTTATTTTTGGACATACCGCTCGACGAGATAGACGTTAACGTCCATCCCGCCAAGACCGAGGTTCGGTTCCGCCGCGGCGAGGCCGTCAAAGACGTGATCGCCGAAGCCGTTCGCGAAGCTCTTGCTCGAGCAGGCGTGACCGGCGACATGGAGCCTGAACGTTTCGAAAGAGTTGAATTCAGTGATGTTTCGGCGCCGATCCAAGATGAAGCGCCGCCGGTCGAACAGTCTGAGATCGAGTTCGGTACTCAAGAAAGCTCACACCAAGTGACTATCGAGGATGCCGGAATCTCAA
>CAZVDM010000032.1:0-27097 GCA_964625555.1 uncultured Chloracidobacterium sp. | reverse complement strand
TGG
Organism: uncultured Chloracidobacterium sp.; assembly: GCA_964625555.1. Classification (GTDB taxonomy): domain Bacteria; phylum Acidobacteriota; class Blastocatellia; order Pyrinomonadales; family Pyrinomonadaceae; genus OLB17. The sequence goes on along the minus strand of CAZVDM010000032.1, from coordinate 27,094 downwards.
CGGCGGCGAAGGAGCAGATCACGGCGTCGCTGGCAAGGGCCGGGGCGAGGTCGCCGGCGTTATTGTTTGACTCGGCGAAGGGCGAATTGCAATTTGCTGAGGACGATACGCTTGCTAATTCGGCGGCGGTCGTCGAGCGGCTGACGCGGGAGTTTCCGGAGCAATTTGGCGCGGAGCGTCCGGCTTCGATCGATGCCGGTGCGGGACGCGTGGCGGCTCCGGCACTGACCAGGGACGCACTTTCGCGGATGTCGGCAAGCGAGATCGCAAAGCTCGATTGGGCTGAGGTGCGGCAGGTGCTGAGCACTCCGTAAATAAGTTGCCACTAGCTTCAGCTAGTGGTTAGCGAGACAGAGGGCTGGGCTTTAGCCGAAACCGTGGAAGAGCTTGGCTAAAGCCGCGACCTAAGGGTCAATTTTCCACTAGCTGAAGCTAGTGGCAATTCATAAGAAAGGAAAAAAAGGAAAAAAGGAAGGAAAAAAACTATGTCACTAGAATTTATACCAACAGTATGGGCGGCGAGATTGCTTGTTGCCCTCAATGATGCGCTCGTATATGGACAAGCGAATGTGTGCAACCGCGATTACGAAGGCGAGATACGAAAGGCCGGCAATACGGTCAAGATCGCGTCGATCGGCGACGTCACGATTGGGACTTACACAAAAGACGAGGACATTGATGAGCCGCAGGTCCTGACCGATGACGATCAGACATTGCTGATCGATCAGCAGAAGTATTTCAACTTCTACGTCGACAGCGTCGATCGCGCTCAGCAGAATGTGAACGTATTGGACGAGGCGATGCGGCGATCAGCGTGGAAACTGCGCGACACGGCCGATGCCTTTCTTGCCGGACTGATGGAGACGGACGTACACGCCGACAACAAGATCGGGAGCGTCGCCACACCAAAGGTGCCGACCAAGGCCGACGCCTATGAGTATCTCGTCGATCTCGGGGTGCTGCTCGACGAGTCGAACACGCCGATCGACGGGCGGTTTGTGATCGTGCCGGCATGGTTTCACGGTCTGCTGCTCAAGGACGACCGCTTTATCAGATCCGGAACGCGCAAGGGCGATGCGACGCTCGCAAACGGCGAGGTCGGCGAGGCCGCGGGATTTTCGATCCTGAAATCGAACAACGTGCCGAATACCAGCGGTACAAAGTACAAGATCCTCGCCGGTCATTCGATCGCAACATCGTATGTCGAACAGGTCGTCGATCTGCAGACATTCAAACCGGAAAAACGCTTCGGCGACGCCGTCAAGGGACTGCACGTCTACGGTGCCAAGGTCGTCAGGCCGACGAATCTTGCGTGTCTGATCGCTAGCAAAGCCTAGTCAGTGGTCAGTTGTCGGTGGTCAGTAGTCGGTTGCTGGCCGCCGATATTTTTTTTCTGAGCAACTGACAAATGACTACTGACCAATGACAAAGCCATGGAACCAATAGAGAAATTAAAACTACTAACAGCATGGGATATCGAACCGGCTCTGACCGAGGATGAACTGGGCGAAACGCTTGCCGCATTCGCGCTCGAGGACGCGAACGGGCTCGCTCCCATAAATGAAGAATGGACACCAACCTACGACCTAAACTCCGCCGCGGCACAGGCCTGGCTTATCAAATCAGCCCGTGCCGCCGCCACAGTCGATGAACCGACAGCAGGCGTCGTCACGTCAAAGGTCTTTGACAACTGCCGCCTAATGGCAAGAATGTACGCCGGAAAACGCGGAATGACGGTCTCAGTTAAGTAACATATGCGTGAAAGCGGATATGTATTGGACGGGCGGCAACTTTGCTGCCCGTTTTTCCGTTCGATGAAAGACTCGACCAGGCCATGTCAATATGACTTTTTTATTGACTTCGCAAGCCGGGAGATTTATTATTCAGGCAAAAATCGAATTGCTTTCACCAAGATGAACTCATTGCCTGGTCGCATTCTCTTCGCATTGTTCGTTCTACTGCTGCCAGTTTTTGCGGCGGCTCAAGGGCGGAGTACGGTGACGGGGTTTGTGTTTGGGCCGGACCGTAAGCCGTTGGAGCGGGCGAGGGTCGAGCTGTCTGACGGGATGGCGTCGGTGCCGAAGCGGACGGAGACTGATACTTCGGGTCGGTTTGTATTTAACAATATCGGCGTCGGGCGATTTGAACTGCGGGTGACTGTGCCTGGGTCTGAGTTTGACGAACAGTCTCAGTCGGTCGAGATCGGCGGCGGCGGTACCGGCGGTTTTGAGACGGTCCAGGTCGAGGTCCGGATGAAGCTGAGGAAAGGTTCGGCGGCGAGCACGGCGGCGAGTGTCGTGTTTGCACAGGACGTGCCCGAAGCCGCGAAAAAGCATTTTCAAACGGCTATTGCCGAACTTGAGAAAAAGCAGCGCGCGATCGACGAGCTTGAAAAGGCGGTCGCTGTATTTCCGACATATTTCGCGGCTCTGGAGGTTCTCGGCGTCGAGTATATGAAGGAAAGGTCTTACGAAAAGGCGCGCAAGATATTTGCGACCGCAGTATCCGTCAATACTCGCAGTTTTAACGGCTGGTACGGCCTGAGCTACGCCGATCTGATGCTAGAGCATGACGCCGAGGCGGTCGAGGCGGCGACGAAAGCGATCGAGATCGACAAAAGTGCTCCCGAGGCATATTACGTAGTCGGCATGTCGCAGCGAAAACTGAAAGACTATAACGCTTCAGAAAGGGCTTTTTTGAAAGCAAAAGAATTTGATAAGGGACGTACGCCCGAGATCCATTGGAACCTCGCCCTGCTGTACGCTCACAATCTGCAGCAGTACGGCAAAGCAGCCGACGAACTCGAACTCTATCTCAAAACCACGCCGGACAATCCCGATACCGCTCAGATCAAGAAACTGATCGCGAATTTTCGTTCGAAGCAAGCCGCTTCCAAGTAGTTTACGCTTTGTTATTTTTTTGGCTTGTGCGCAGAAATTCGTCCATATCGCCGACGGTCAGCGGCTTGGCGAAATGAAATCCCTGGCCGGCTTCGCAGCCGAGCAGCTGCAATTCGCTGATCTGTTCGGGATGTTCGATGCCTTCGGCGATGGTCTTGAGATTCAGCGAATCGCCCATCATTATTATCGCTTTCGCGACTGCGTTTCCTTCGCTGCCCTGGCCGAGCTTGTCGATAAATGATTTGTCGATCTTTAGGATGTCGATCGGGAATCGCTGGAGGTAGCTAAGGCTCGAGTAACCCGTACCAAAATCATCGATCGCGAGCCGGACGCCGAGTTTCTTTAATTCGTGCAGCTTTTCGATGGTCGATTCAGTGTCCTGCATCATAAAGCTCTCGGTTATCTCGAGGATCAGCGAATTTGGCGGCAGGCCCGACTTCTCAAGGGCACGGCTGACGAGTTCGACTAGTTCGGCCTGCAGGAATTGGCGTATCGAAATATTGACCGTTACAGCGACATCCAATTTACCAACGTGTTTGACGCGCCATTCCTGCACCTGTCGGCAGGCCTCGCCGAGTATCCATTCGCCGAGCGGCACGATGAGGTTGGTTTCCTCGGCCATCGGTATGAATTTCATCGGTGCGAGCAGTCCGAGACGCGGGTGCATCCATCGCACAAGAGCTTCCATCCCGACCAATTTGTTCGTCGTCAGATCAAGTATCGGCTGATAGTGGATGACGAATTCACGCTGATCGATGCCGCGGCGAAGTTCCTCTTCGAGTTCGATGCGCTCCATCAGGGCCTCGTGCATTTTTGCCTCGAAAACAATGTGTTTGCCTTTGCCTTGGCTCTTGGCCAGATACATTGCGAGGTCGGCATTTCGAAGCAGCTCTTCGGAGGCGAGAGCGACAGGCGAACTGACGGCAATGCCGATGCTCGTGCCGATGTGGATCTCTTTGCCGTCGATCACAAAAGGCTGGCGAAATACCGAAAGTATGCGTTCGGCGATCATCACCGCTTCGTCCGGGCGATACATCGACTCGACAAGGACGGCAAATTCATCGCCGCCGAGCCGGGCCGCAGTATCGGCCTCGCGCAGGCAGTCTTGCAGGCGTTCGGCAACGCTGACCAATAGCTTGTCGCCAACAGCGTGGCCGAGTGAATCGTTGATCGCCTTGAAATTATCGAGGTCAAGGAAAAGTACCGCGAGCGTGGTATTTGAACGCGCTAGTTTGGTCAGCGCGTGATCGACACGGTTTTTGAACAGCGCCCGGTTTGCGATCTTGGTCAACGGATCGTGCAGTGCCTGGTGAGTGAGCTGATCTTCGAGCGATTTGCGTTCGGTGACGTCCATCATCGAGCCGAGCATTCGCACCGGAGTGGCATTCGAATCGTAGACAACATACCCGCGGTCGATGACAAAAGCATAAGTACCATCGGCACGCAGAAAGCGGTATTCGTCGGACCAATAGTTCTTTCGGTCCTCGATATGTCTTTGTCGATCATGAACAACGCGATCCGAATCTTCAGGGTGCAGCCTTCCGATCCACGAATCGAGGCCGCGTCCGATCGCCCCCGAACCGTAACCGAAAAGCTTTTGAAAGCCTACGTTCCACCAAATGTCGTTTGTCGACAGATTCCAATCCCAGACAGCGTCGCTCGTCGCCCGCGAGACGAGCTCAAACCGCTCCTGACTGCGGACAAGTGCATCTTCAGCACGTTTTCGTTCGATCGCGAGTGCGATCTGATCGGCAACGGAGGTGAGCAGTTCGACATCGCGATTACTGTAGGTGTCGGAATTTTCGTAATCCTGTACGACCAAAACGCCGATATTACCGGTTGGAGTCTTGAGAGGAACGCCGAGCCAGATCGGCGAATCAGAACCGACAGACTCGACCTCGCCCATTTCGATAAGGCGTTTGGCGTCGGCATCGGTAAACAGCATCGAATGCCCCTTGCGAAATACATATGCGCTCAGGCTGCGGCCGACCTTGAGAGGTGCGGGCATCGGATCGTATTTGTCGACCCAGAACTGCATCGACAGCATTTCCGTTTCCGGATCGAATAGCGCGACAAAGAAATTTTCGGCGTACACGATCTTTTTGATCGTGCGGTGGATGAGCTCAAATAATTCTTCGAGATTTGCGGTCGACGCAGCTCCGTGGATGATTCGCGATATAGCCCTCGATTCTGCCTCGAGCCTTTTTCGCTTCGTGATGTCACGTGCGGCGCAGACCAGCTTGTGCGAATTGTTCGACGCATCGTAGATGGTCGAGGTCGAGACCGAAACGGGAAAACGGCCTCCGTCCTTTTTCTGGCAATGCATTTCAAATCGGTTTCCGAGCGCGCTTTTATGCAGCGAACGCTCGAACATTTTCTCGAAAAAGCGCCGATTTTGCGTCAGTATTTCGACTGAGCGGCCGACAAGTTCATCTTCGGAAAAGCCCGTAAGCTCAAGCGTTGCAGGATTTACGCGTTCGATCTTGGCATCGCCGTCGAGCACAAGGATGGCGTCGGTGATCGAATTAAATATGCTGTCGCCCAGGCTTTGCGCGGTCAGATCGCCGATGTAGGTATCGAGCGGAATTCTGGCACCGGGCTCTGCCATGTGAGGGTTCGGTTCCTGTTGGCCGGTGATCTGGTTGACCGGCCGAACCGGCGACGAATTATCGTGAATTAGGGGTTCCATTGAGTTCTTGGCGACTCGAGGCAGGAGAAATGGTTGGACTTTAGCGCGCAGCTAGCCGCAACTATGTCAATGATGTATTAAACAACGTTAAAAAGTCAAGGAATTAGTTAGTCGATACGATCGCTGAAGTCTCGCTGAGATTCAACTATAATGTGAATCGAATGAATGAAACGATAAATGTGATCGGCGGCGGATTGGCCGGTGTAGAGGCGGCGTGGCAAGCGGCGGAAATGGGCGCTCACGTCAAATTATATGAGATGCGGCCCGTTCAACAAACGCCGGCACACAGGACCGATCAGCTCGCGGAGATCGTCTGCTCAAATTCGCTTAAGACGGACGAGCCCGGATCGGCACCTTATTTGCTAAAGGAAGAGCTGCGTCGTGGTGGATCAATGGTGCTGGAGGTTGCTCACGCGACGCGCGTTCCGGCCGGAGCGGCGTTGTCGGTCGACCGCGGAAAGTTTGCGGAGATGATAACCGAACGTGTCGAGGCACATCCGAATATTGAGGTCGTTAGAGAAGAAGTGACGAGTTTGTCAGAACCGTCTGCGTCGGCGGGCGGCCAGAATGTGGCGGGAAACGTTACGATCGTCGCGTCAGGGCCACTTACAAGTGACGCTCTGACGAAAGAGATCATGAAGTTGACGGGCGACGATCAGCTTTATTTTTATGACGCGATCGCTCCTATCATCGCGGCGGATTCGATAGATATGTCGATCGCCTTTAAGGCTGCACGTTATGATAAAGGCGGCGACGATTATATAAATTGCCCGATGGACCGCGATCAGTACGAGATATTTATCTATGCCGTTTTGAACGCCAAATCGGTGCCGCTCAAGCGGTTTGAGGACACGCATTGGTTCGAATCGTGCCTGCCGATCGAAGAGATCGCCCGCCGCGGGCCTGAAACCTTGCGGTTCGGACCGATGAAGCCAAAAGGTTTGCGGCACCCGAAGACCGGCGAAGAGCCGTGGGCGTGTGTGCAGCTTCGACAGGAAAATATGATGGCCGACGCCTACGGCATGGTCGGTTTTCAAAACCACCTGCGTTACGGCGAGCAGGAACGAGTCTTAAAACTGATTCCCGGCCTCGAAAACGCCGAGTTCCTCCAATTCGGCCAGATCCATCGCAATACATTTATCAACAGCCCCAAGATCCTGAACGAATCGCTCGAAACGCGCACAAACTCGCGACTATTCTTCGCCGGCCAGATCACCGGCGTCGAAGGCTATGTTGAATCGGTAGCGACCGGCTGGCTCGCGGGCATAAACGCTGTTCGTACGGCGCGCGGTTTGGATTTGATAACCGCGCCTCAGACATCCGCGATCGGCGCGTTATGCCGCTACGTCTCAAACGTCGAGACAAAGAATTTTCAGCCGGTAAACATAACTTTCGGCTTGCTCGAACCGCTGCCTCCGGAATTACGTAAGAAATATCGTCGTAAGCGAGAGCGTCATACGATCCAGGTCGAGCGGGCGCTGAAGGATTGGGATGGGTGGATGAAAGAAATTGTAAGACCGTAAAGTGCCTCTGATATTGCCGTTGCCTTTAGGCAACGGTCTGGTTGCGATGAAAACTGGGCTTTAGCCCAATTCCTTAATTACAACCTAGGGAGTACGTGTATGTCATACGTTCGAATTTGGGTTCATGTTGTTTTCAGTACCTTGAATCACGAGCCATGGCTATCGAAAGAGATTCGTGCGAAGTTATTCCACCACATTCGGGAGAATTGTCGAGCTAAGGATATTTAACTCGACAGAATTGGAGGCTGGTCGGAGCACGTCCATCTGTTGATCTCGCTCGGTCGCGAACAGAATATCGCTAAGGTATTAATGTTGATAAAGGGTGAGTCAGCTCATTGGCTGAATCAACAAGGGTTCATTCGCGGAAAATTCCGATGGCAGGACGACTATTTCGCGATCTCTGTTTCGGAGTCACTAGTTAGAAAGGTTCGCTCATATATTGATGGTCAAGAAGATCATCATCGGGCCGTTCCATTTAACCGAGAGCTGGAAACCTTAGGCCAGATCATCGACGGTAAGTTGGGCTGAAGCCCATGAGTCAGTTTAGAGTTTTTCCGTTCGCTAAAGCGAACGGCAATAGTAAGATCATTGGGAATGGCATCAACTATGGTGAATGCATTTTTCCAGGGCGTTAAATTCGTCGCAACTCGTGAGAATGTTTCGTTTTGCTTCATTATTGTTGCGTTAATAATCGCGGTTGTATTTGGGTCTGGACCAGTGGCAGGTTATTTATCTAAAAGAAGAGCGGAAAAAGAGCTAAGACCTCACGACGACAAAATCGAATGATGGAATCAATACTAATAATTCTCGCCATCTTCGCGGTCGCCGTACTGTATTCCTCGGTCGGGCATGGCGGGGCTTCGGGATATTTAGCAGTGATGGCGTTTTTGGCGGTGGCTCCCGAGGTGACGCGGCCGACGGCCTTGGTGTTGAATCTGTTTGTGGCGTCGATCGGAACGTTTCAGTTTTGGCGGGCAGGTTATTTTTCGTGGCGGTTATTTTGGCCGTTTGCGATCGCGTCGATACCGATGGCGTTTGTCGGCGGCATGATTCATCTGCCGACGGATGTTTATAAGATCGTGCTCGGGGCGGTGCTGTGTCTTGCTGCGGTACGGCTCGCGATAAAACTTAAGAATGACGACAAGGTCAAAGATCCGCCGATCGTAGCTTGTTTACTGATCGGAGCGGTGATCGGGCTGTTGTCGGGGATGGTCGGTGTCGGCGGCGGCATTTTTCTTACGCCGATATTGCTGCTGATGCATTGGGCGGAAACGCGTGTCGCGGCGGGCGTCTCGGTGCTGTTCATTCTGGTAAACTCGGCAGCGGGCCTGGCGGGCAATTACAAACAAGTTTCAGTTTTGCCGCCGGAAGTTTGGATATGGATCGCCGCGGCGGTTGTCGGCGGTATTGTCGGCTCGACGCTTGGCAGTAAAAAATTCGACTCGATCACGCTAAGGCGTGTGCTCGCCGTTGTTCTGTTGTTCGCGGGCGTGAAGTTAATTATTGTCTAGGCATATATTTAGGCGGTTTTGCAATCAAATGGTGAGAATAGAACGCGGATGAAGCGGATTTGGCGGATCTTCGCTGATCAGAATTTTTATTCCATATCCGTGCAGATCTGCTTCATCCGCCTGATCCGCGTTCCATTTTCTATAGTTTTAATGAAGGCAGTTTTGCTCACAATCTTGTCGCTCGCTTTCACCGTTTCGGCTCAATCGGGGCGCGTGAAAGGCACGCCGACTCCGACTCCGACTCCGCAGGACCGGACCTCAGTCGGTTACGTGCCGACGCAGGTCAAAACGCCTCCGAGCGCAAAACCGACACCTACGCCCACGGGAGACGACATCGTAAAGGTCGATTCGACGCTCGTGCCGATTCCTGTTTCGGTTTTGGACGTAAACGGAAGGTCGGTCTCGAATCTGCACGAGAAAGATTTCGAACTTCGCATCGACGGAAAGGTCGCGGAGATGGGCGAGATATTTCGCAGTGATGCGCCGATCAGGCTCGCAATGCTTTTTGACAATTCGTCGAGCGTTCTGATTGCACGCGATTTTGAACGCGAGGCTGCGATACGCTTTTTTCGCCGCGTTATTCGACCGGAAAAGGATCAGGCCGCGCTGTTTTCGGTTGCCGATTACACCCGGCTCGAACAGCCGTTTACCAGTGATGTTGACCGTCTGACGCAGGCGATACAGCTTTTCCCGGAACCGAAAGGAGCTACGGCATTGTTCGACGGTATTGTCGAGGCCGCCGATTATCTAAAGGCAACGGCGGGCCGGCGTGTACTAGTCATCGTCTCGGACGGCGAAGACACATACAGCGAGCAAAAGAACACGCTTGAGGCTGTAATTCGCCTCCTGCATTTCAATAACGTTCAGGTGTATGTGGTGAAAACAAAGGACTTTGAGAATTACAAACGTACCGGCGAACGTGCCGGCAACGCCAACATCCACGCGCTGACCGCCGAGCGCCGGATGCTTGAGATCACGGCTCAAACCGGTGGAGCCGTCTATTCGCCGATCGACGAACGCGAAATGAAAGACGCCTTCGACCGCATCTCCGGCGAACTCGCACAGCAATATGTCATTAGCTATTATCCGGAAACGGAGACGGACAATGCCGGCGAATTTCGCGAGATCGCGGTTACGGTCAAGACCAAACAAAACGTCACCGTGCGGGCGAGAAAAGGGTATTATGTGCCGAGGAAATGATGGGAGATGAATGGTGAATGATGAACGTCAGAATTGAAAATTCACCACTCACCGTTCACAATTCACCATTATGCTTTCCGACCATCTCACGCAATTTCTCCAACACCTCAAATACGAGCGTAATGTGAGCCCGCATACGCTGCGTAACTATACGAGCGATCTGGAGCAGTTTCGTCTGCATTTGTTTAAGGTCGAAAAGCGAGAAGATGTGCCGATCGCAGAGATCGATCGTCTGACGATACGCGAATGGATGGCGGAGCTACATGTCGGTCATAAGAAGACAAGCGTCGCGAGAAAGCTCGCGAGCCTGCGCACGTTTTTCCAATTCCTCGTTCGCGAAGGCAAGCTCGAATCGAACCCGGCGAAACAGGTCGCGACCCCGAAGATCGAACGCAAGCTGCCCAATCATCTCTCTATCGAAGACGCCGTCCGCTTTATCGAGACGCCCGATATCAACACCGACCTCGGCCGCCGCGACCGTGCGATCATCGAGTTTTTATACGCTACGGGAATTAGAGTCGGCGAACTTGTCAGTATTGATCTGCCTGATATCGATTTTCGCGAAAAGATGGTTCGCGTCACCGGCAAACGCAAAAAACAGCGTATCGTGCCGTTTGGCGAACCGGCTTTGCAGGCTCTTTTGCTGTATCTAGAATCAACCCGAGCCACGTTCCTCAACGAATGCCACGAGGCCGATCGCGATCCGCAGGCCGTCTTCCTCCACCGCCGCGGCGGCCGCATCACGACCCGCAGCGTCGGCCGAATGATCGACAAATACATACGCCAATGTGCCGACATCCACGACATCAGCCCGCACAGCCTACGGCACACGTTCGCAACGCACTTATTAGATCAAGGCGCTGACCTCCGCGACATCCAGGAACTCCTCGGCCACGCGAGGTTGTCGACAACCCAAATATACACCCAGGTCTCGATGGAAAAGATGATCGAAGTTTATGATAAAGCACACCCAAAAGCGTGATAGAATTCATTAATTATGGCTCAGAATGTATTGACCATCGAGTATTCAGATGACTTAGTTCAACGGAGTGGGATTCCAAAAGATAGCTTCGCGGAGGAGGCCCGATTTTTGTTGGCGGCAAAGCTCTATGAACTGGGCCGACTATCGTCCGGCGAGGCTGCGACTATGGCGAGAATGGGCCGCGTCAATTTCTTACTGAGTTTGAGCAAGATTGGCATACCAATGAGTAATCTCCGATCTGAAGATCTAGCGACTGATATCGAATTTGCATTGAATGGCTGAGAGAATTGTTATCAATTCGGGGCCATTAATCTCGCTGGCGCGAATGGACGCGTTAGATCTTCTTGGTCGTCTACCGTACGATTTCTTGACTCCGAAAGAGGTTTTGAATGAGTTGGTTGCGGGTCCGGCGGATCTCTTGTCTCATGGTTTGCCGACCGATGTCGAGGTCGTCTCAATACGGGAACCACCACTCGAAGAATTATTTCGGAACCTTGATTCGGGAGAAGCAGCGGTTATCCAGCTCGCTCTTGAGAACAAAGTTCGAATTGTTTGTATCGACGAGTCGAAGGGCCGGAAGGTGGCGGTTCAGCGTGGCCTGTTTCCGCTCGGCTCGTTAGGGTTGCTCGGGCGCGCAAAGTCACTACAGATCATTGGTGAAATCAAGCCTTTTATAACAAAGGCCACAGCGGCAGGTGTTTACTATGACGAGACATTGATTACAGATTTCCTGCCGACTTTCGGCGAAAGCTGGTAGTCGTTTTGCCAAACAAATTGAATTATGAAAAAGAGTGCTGTTTTATTTTCGATTGTACTTTTCCTATCTGCCGTCGTTGTCGCCCAGGACAAGCTGCTTTCCGTCGATGACATTTTTAGCCCCGATCCGGCAAAGCGTGTACGGTTTTCGGGGTCGCTGCCGCAGGTGAGGTGGGCGGCGGATGGGCGGTCGTTTATGCAGATCGCGAATGGCAAGCTGATGCGCGTAGATGCGGTTAGCGGACGATCGTCTGCATATTTCGATGCGGCGAAGCTGTCATTGGCGCTTTCGCGGGTAGGTGTTCGTGCCGACGAGGCTGACCGGATCGCAAATTCGCCGGGGCTTAATTTCAATGCGGATTCGACCGGGATCTTGCTAAATAATCAGAACGATCTTTGGTTTTACGATATCGCGACCGCCAATCTCAAACGGCTGACCAACAACAAGGCCGAGGAACTCGAAGAAGATCTGAGTCCGGACGGAAAATGGGTCAGCTTTGTTCGCGGTAACAATCTTTACGTGATCGATCTCGCAAAAGCCAATGAAAAGCAGCTCACGCGTGACGGGAAAGAGGGCGATAAGCCGATCTACAACGGATATCTCGATTGGGTCTATGAAGAAGAGCTCTATGGCCGCGGCCAGAAGCGCGGTTACTGGTGGTCGCCCGATTCGTCGCGGATCGCTTTCCTGCGGCTGGACGAATCGCCGGTATCTAAGTTCGTTCTGACAAATGATGTAACACAGCCGCAAGTCGTCGAGACGATGAGCTATCCAAAAGCCGGCGAGCCGAATCCGATCGTTCGTCTGGGCGTCGCCGAGGTTGGAAAAACATCGCTGATGCCGAATCCGGGAAAGATCCCGAAGATCGGCGAACGCCTGCCGCCGTCGCTGCTGCGTTTTGGCGATGCCGTAAAGTTCGCCGACCTTTCGGCGTACAGGCCCGAAGATCTCTTGATCGCCCGTGTGCAGTGGTCGCGCGACAGCGGAGTCGTTCTGTTTCAGGCCCTCAACCGAGAGCAGACATTTCTCGATCTGAACGCGTTTGAGGTCAATGGCAAAACGATCAAAGGTTTACAGGAAACGACGCCCGCATGGGTCGAGGTCTATGACAACGCGATCGAGCTAACGGACAAGTCGTTCCTGTGGCAATCCGCCCGCAACGGCTGGCGGCACATTTATCACCTAGACGGAAACGGAAAGGTGAAGACCCAATTGACCAACGGCAAGTGGGAAGTTCGAAACGTTTTCGGCGTCGACGAGAAGAACGGCTGGGTCTATTTCTCTGGAACAAAAGACAGCCATATTGCCGAAAATGCTTATCGCGTGGCTCTGACAGGAGGCGAACCGGTGCGGCTGACGCAGGGCCCGGGCGCACATCAGGTGTCATTCAATAAGGACTTTACGCATTTTATCGATGTCACGAGCGACCCACTGACGCCGCCGCAAATGCGGCTGTTTCGTGCAGATGGCTCGCTCGAACGCGTAATTACCGATAACAAGGTAGATGTGCTGAAAGATTATCGACTCAGCAATATCGAATTTCTCAAAGTGCCGACTCGTGACGGTTTTCAGATGGAAGCAATGATGATCAAACCGCCCGATTTCGATCCGTCGAAAAAGTATCCTGTTTTCCAATTCACATATTCCGGCCCGCACGCGCCTTCGGTGGCGAACCGTTGGCTCGGCAGTCGTGGAATGTGGTTTCAGATGCTTGCTCAGAAGGGCTACATCGTCTGGGTCTGCGACAACCGCAGCGCGAGCGGCAAGGGCGAAGAGTCGGTCTGGCCGATCTATAAACGGATGTACGAACTCGAGCTCCGTGATCTTGAGGACGGCGTAAACTATCTCAAATCAACAGGTTACGTCGATGCCGATCGTATCGGCATTCACGGCTGGAGCTACGGCGGCTCGATGACGAGCTATGCAATGAACCACAGCAAAGCATGGAGACTCGGCATCGCCGGCGGCACCGGCACCGATTGGCGCAACTATGATTCGATCTATACCGAGCGTTACATGATGACGCCGAAAAGCAATCCCGAAGGCTACAACACGACCTCGATCGTAAAATCCGCCGCCGGACTTTCTGGCAAATTAATGCTCATCCACGGCCAGATCGACGACAACGTCCACCTACAAAACACTACACAATACGCCTACGAATTGCAGAAGGCCGGCAAACAATTTGACCTGATGATCTACCCAACCGCCCGCCACGGCGTCACCGACCCACGGCAGGTCCATCACATGTACACGATGATGACGGATTATATTTTGAAGAATTTGTAGGCGGAATAGTTGGAAATTAAGCGGTCGGCGTCATCCAGCGTATCGATGTCGACGGCCGCTTTTTCTATTTCAACAGATTCGACAATTTCATTGTGGGTTCGGATGAACTGCCGTGCACCCTTGTCGCCGGTCAATGCGAGAAGTTCGCTAAATAATGGCTTCGAAAACAAGGCAGGGACGCCCGTGATCTCACCGAACCTGGCCGCGACGACCTGTGAGAACGAGCCTCTATAGGCCGTGCTCAGTTCATCGATGTCCGCAGAAGTGACGTACGGCTGATCACAGAGCGTGATGACAACGGCGTCGAGTTCGGGCTCGACCTCAAACAGCGATCCGAGGCCGGAGATTATTGACGAACTCATTCCAGCTTGCCAGTTCTCATTAATGCTGATGGCGATGTCAAGGCCGTCGAGTTCGGCAGTTGATCGTTCGATCTCGGCACCGAGGACGACGACGATCGGTTCGCATTGTGAGTCAACGAGCGTTTCGGCGGCGCGCCGGATTAGAGTTTTCCCTTGGAACTCAACCAGTTGTTTCGGCCGGCCGAGACGTGACGAGCCGCCGGCAGCGAGTAATAGGCCGCCGATCTTTGCCTTACTATTTGCGGTCATAGATCGAGCCTTGGCGGTTGCGCAAGCTGCCGCCGTTGCGGTTTGAGAGAACGCTTTGGATCTCGCCGATGATCGAGAGAGCGATGCCCTCGGGTGTGTCGGCACCGATGTCGAGGCCGGCGGGGGCGTAGAGACGAGCGAGCTGTTCGGGCGTGAATGAACCGCCGATCTCCTCGAGCAGCTGCTCGGTCCTCCGTTTCGGGCCGAGAGCTCCGATATAGAAGACGTCTGATGTCAGCAAAGCCGGCAAGACCAAACTGTCGCGAGTGTAATTATGGGTCATGATGACGGCGGCGGTGCGATCGTCAGAGTCGAGAATTGGCGTTTCGTCGACGACCTGCGGGATCAGATCGTGAGCATCCGGAAACCGCTCCGCGGTCAAATACGCCGGTCGATGATCGTGAACGGTGACCTGCCAACCGAGTTCCGCGGCGATCCGTGCGAACGGCACCGCGTCGGCTCCGGCTCCGAATAACAGTACGGCAACGGGGACCTCGACATTGTCGGATCGCACGCGGTGTTCGTACGCGGCACGCATTTCGACTATCAATGGGCTGTCCTTGCCGACCGGTTCGAGTTTGATCTCGATCACGCCGCGACAGCCCATGTTTAGGCTGAAAACGGAGTCTTCATTGCCAGTCGTGTCGTATGTGAAGATCTCAGCTTCGCCGCTCGCCAGCACCTTTTTCGCCCGTTCCTGCACATCAGCCTCAAGGCATCCGCCGGACACGGTGCCGACCGTCCGGCCGTCAGCTAGCATCAGCATTCTCGCTCCGGGCAGGCGATAACCCGAACCCCGCACGTCGAGAACGGTCGCGAGTATCGCTAGTTCGCCGTCGGCGAATTTAGAGACGACACGTAGAATTTCAGTGATTTCTTTCAAGGCAAGATACGGAAAGAACCGTCTGCGATCGCGGCGGACGGTTCAGAAAAATAATATTACATCGAGTTCACGCCACCAGCTTACGCAAGCGGTTCTGACTTACTCCGGGCACGCCGCTCCGTTCTCGACCCATTCGTTCATCTTCCTGAGGAACTCGGCGTGGCTGAGCGGCGGCGTTGTGCGGCCGTTGCCCGGATCCCAGGCCCAAAGCACCTTCGGGTCGGTCGAAACGTGCTGTACAGCGTCCTTAGCGGTCTTTCGGCCGCCGTTTTGGAGCGGATCTTTTAGGTTTCGACATAGCTGGCCGGCCGAAATGCCCTGAAACGGCATTTTTTGAGCGGCTCCGGGCATGTGCCAATCAGGTGCTCCCGGCGGCATGTTGTCGCCGTCGAGATTGATGTCCTGGTGGCAGGTCGCACATTTCTGTTCGCCGACACCGCGGCCATCGGGGCCGCGTTTGACCTCCATCGAATGCGGCGTCATCGAATCGCCCTGCGACGGGGCGTCGCCTCCCGGATGACAATTTGCACAGCGGGCCGAAAAGAAGACCTTGACCGCGTCATTGAAAGCGCCGCGGGCCTTCGCCGGATCGGGGTCGGTGACGAGCGAATCACTTGTGACAGTCGACGCTTCCACTCTAACCAAACGATCAGACCGATTCGAATACGCGAATACCGTGATCAGAACACACGACGCCGCAATAACAAACAGTTTTAGCCATTTCCCCTTGTTCAACATAATTCAAATCTACGCCTTTGTTGCCAGATCGGCCGGCTTGATCGGCAAGCTCCGCACGCGTTTGCCGGTCGCCGCAAAAATTGCGTTGACCACGGCAGGTGCGATGGGAGGAGTGCCCGGTTCGCCGACGCCGCCGTGCGGAGCTGTGCTCGGCATGATATGGACCTCGACCTTTGGCATTTCGCTCATCCGGAGTGTACGGTAATCGCTAAAGTTCTTTTGCTGAACGCGGCCGTCCTTGAACGTGATCTCGTTGAACAGTGCCGAGGTAAGGCCGTAAACGATGCCGCTCTCCATCTGGGCGGCGACCGTGTCGGGATTGACCACCTGGCCGCAATCGACCGCGCAGACGACGCGTTCGACCTTGACCTTGCCATCGGCCCCGACCGTTACCTCGGCAACCTGCGCGACATAGCTGCCGAAACTCTCGTGGACCGCAATGCCGCGGCCGACTCCGGCCTTGGGCTTAGTCGACCAGCCGGCCTTTTCAGCCGCCAATTTGAGTACCCCGGCATGGCGCGAAGCGGGATCGAGCATAGAAAGGCGAAATTCCAACGGATCCTTTCCCGCGGCGGCCGCGAGTTCGTCCATAAAGCACTCGGTCGAAAACGCCGTGTGCGAACTACCGACCGACCGCCAAAATCCGACCGGCACGCCCGTATCGACTCTAACCCAATCGCACTGAAAATTAGGAAATGCGTATGGAAGATCATGTGCACCCTCGAACGACGTACTATCGAGCTGATCATCCTTTAGCACAAATCCGAACGCCGGTCCGACGCGGGCCATGATGGCGTCATTTACGACGCGATGGTGCCAGAAAACGGGCTTGCCTGTGGCGTCGATGCCGGCTGACATCTTGTTATATGTGCCGGGACGATAATAATCGTTCTGCATGTCATCCTCACGGGTCCAGACAACCTTGACGGGTTTTCCGGCGGCTTTCGACAGCATGACCGCGTCAACGACGTAATCCATTTCGAACCTTCGTCCGAAACCGCCGCCGAGCAGCGTGGTGTTCACTTTGACCTTTTCAATGGGCACGCCGGCGGCTTTCGCGACCGTTCCCTGAACGGCCATCTGGGCCTGGATGCCGCCCCAGACCTCGGCGCTGTCGGAACGCACATCGGCCGTAAAATTCATCGGTTCCATGGTCGCGTGAGCGAGGAACGGTGCCCAATAGACGGCGTCGATCGTCTTTGTCGCGGTGGCTTTCGCCGCAGCAACATCGCCTGTTTTCTTCGGAACAAGGCCCTTTTTATTGTCGGCTCCGTCAGCGAATGACTTCATTATCGTTTCACTCGACACCGTTGCCATCGCGCCGTCGTCCCATGTGACCTTTAAAGCGCTACGGCCTTTTCGGGCGTTGACGAAATTGTCTGCGATGATGCCGACACCGTAGCCGAGCGGCACGATGTTCGTCACTCCTTTGACGGCTTTGGCCGCAGTGTCATCGACGGTCTTGACCTTGCCGCCGATCACTGGCGAACGCAGGATGGTCGCATAGAGCATTCCGGGCACGCGGACGTCGATGCCGAAGACGGCTTTGCCGTTGACCTTGTCCGGGGAATCGAGGCGCTTAACGGCCTTGCCGATGTACTTGAAATCTTTGGGATCTTTGAGTTTCGGCTCTTTCGGCGGAGCGATCTTCGCGGCAGCCTCGAGCAGGTCGCCATAGGCGGCCGAGCGTTTTGATTCGGCGTGGACGACCTTTCCGGCCTCTGCCCTGCACGATTCGGGCGTGACGTTCCAGCCCTGAGCTGCGGCCGCTATGAGCATTTCGCGCACTGCTGCGGCCGATTTGCGAAGCGGCATGAAAAAGCCCTTGACGCTCGAGCTTCCGCCCGTGCCCTGCATTCCCATCGCCGGATTGATGAACGCCTTGTCCGGCGGGGCCGCCTCGTACGAGACATTTGCCCACTCGACCTCGAGTTCGTCAGCGACGATCATCGGCAGCGAAGTGTAGACGCCCTGGCCCATTTCGACCTGGCTGACGACCACTGTGACCTTGCCGTCCTTGGCGATCCTGATGAACGCATTCGGTTGAAAATCAGCGGCCGGATCGAGCTCCATTCCGAGCCTTTCGGCGGCCCGGGTGCCCAGCGGAAGATTGAATCCGAAAACCACGGCACCGCCGGCGACGATCGTAGCCTTGAGGAATGTACGCCTGTCTAAACCTGTTTTGGGTGTCATTTCGCACCTCCGTTCATCGCAGCCAGTTTGATCGCGGATCTGATGCGGTTGTATGTCCCGCAGCGGCAGATGACCCCGCTCATTGCCGAGTCGATGTCTGCGTCTGTCGGCTTGGGTTTGGCTTTCAGTAAGCCGGCGGCCGCCATGATCTGGCCCGATTGGCAATATCCGCATTGCGGAGCGTCTGCCTCGATCCACGCCTTTTGTAGCGGATGACTGTTGTCTTCGGAAAGGCCCTCGATCGTCGTCACTTCTTTGCCGGCGACCGCGCTGATCGGCGTCACGCAAGATCGCCTAGCCTCGCCATCGACATGTACCGTGCAGGAACCGCATTGAGCAATTCCGCAGCCGAATTTTGTTCCTGTCAGCCCGAGTTCATCACGAAGCACCCAAAGCAGCAATGTGCTTGGGTCTGCGCTCGTCTCGTACTGTTTACGGTTTACGCTGATCTTTGCCATAAATGTAACCTCGCGGATCGCAAATCAGATAGATTGGATTTTCACAAAATGTAATAAAGCAATGCCGGTATTATAGCATCGAGCTATGGATAAATGGAACACGGATCACGGCTGATCCGCCAGATTCTGTAGCCGGTGGTTGCGGTTCCGTCATTGCGGCCAAAACAGAGTTTTATTCAGCGGCCGTGTCGTCAACACTCACCTCGGGGAATTCGGCCGCGAACTGATCTCTTGGCTTGCCGTCGATCTCGCCCCTCAGCGGCCGTGAGCCTACGTTTGGTTTGAAAGTGCCATTTTCGTCGTAGAGGCGGCGGTATTGAGCTGTGTTGCGAATGATGCCCTGAACGTAAAGTCTCGTTTCTTTGAACGGTATCGCCTCGACGAATTCATCCATTTCGGGCGGCAGGGTGGCACGCCATTGCGGCACGCGGCCTGGGCCGGCGTTGTATGCCATCGCGACAAACTCAATTCTGCCGAATTTGTCGAGCTGGTCGCGGAAATAAGCGGTGCCGAGTTCGATATTGAGCGGCGGCTGATAAAGGGCCGCCGCTGTGACCATCGAAGTTTTTGAAACGTACTTTTTTGCCACCGATTGTGCGGTCGGCACGAGCAGCTGCATCAGGCCGTGGGCATTCGCCGGCGATTTTGCCGCGGGCATAAAGACCGATTCCTGCCTGATCATTCCCGCGACCTGGTACGGGTCGAGGCGGCGTTCGCCGGACCAATATTTGATCTCGTTCCAGTTTGTCAGCGGGTAGAATATCGCCCACTCCTCGCGGCCCATTTCCTCCGGAAACATCTGTGCGTAGTCAGGATAACTGCCTTTTAATGCAAGAAAGGCAGCCGTATTGTCGCCTTTCCAACGGTAATGCCGTGCGAGGGCGAGATTGATCTTCGGGCTGTTGCCGGCGGTCTTTTTCGCTTCGTTCAGTTCGTCGATCGCCCAGTCAAAGAGGCCGATTGTGCTCAGCTCGTCGCTTTTTTCGACGCGGTCAAGTTCCTTTTCAGTCGATGTTTCGCCGGCAACTGTCACCACTTTGAGATTCGCGACGGCCCGGGCGACAGTGTCGTTCGGCGGGGCGGTCGAGCGGCAGTTGCCCTGTGCCTTCATCGAAGTTAGGCGGCCGAGTGCGAGATAGCCGTACCAATTTGCACCGTACCGATATGCCGTGCCGTCGTAGAGGGCACATGCCTCGGCGATCTTGCCGGCTCGTTCGCTGTCGCGAGCGGCCCAATAGCCGGCAATGCCGCGATTTGTCGTGTCCTTTCCTGAATATCGAGCCAGATGTTCGGTCAGCATCTGCGACGAAAGGGCGAAATTCTTGCCCATATGCTGAAACCACGCGGATTCGAACTGAGCCTGCGCGACCTCGATCGCGTTCGGGAATGACGAAACAGCGGTGTTGAGAAAGTAACCTTCGTCGACGCGGTTCTTGGCGTCACGCGCGGCCAGTCCGGCGTCGATGAACGTTTTCGGCACGAGTTTGCCGTTCGGAAATTTCGCACGCATCTCGTCTGCCGCGGTTTTAGCCTGCGCCCACAATTTAGCCTTGGCGTAGCCGAGGACGAGCTGTCGGTAACCTTCTTCCCGTTCTTTCGCCGCCGCCTGGGGCAGCGAGTCGAACGCGCTCTGCGCGTCAGCCATCTTTTTGAGGTTCGAGGTGACAATGATACGGCGAACGCGCGTCTGCGGCGTTATTGCCGTCGGAAACTTATCTGATAATTCGAGATACGCGGCGTGGGCCGGCTCCCATTGTTTCGCGGCGAATAATGATTCGGCGCGGGCGAGTTGTTCGTCGCCAGTTTGGGGCGTCAGAGGCTGGCCGAGCAGAGTCAATTTTGCCTCTGCTTCCTTTGCAGCTGCAGAACCGGCGGCAAAAAAATAAGTCCGCCGGTAATAGGCAATGGCGTCAGCCTGCGAACCCTGAGCTTCGAACGCTTTGGCGGTCAAGAGCAACGCGTCAGCATCGTTCTTCTCGCTCATCTGAACCAGAAACGGCGGCACATCGACAGCCCTGCCGGCCGCGATCGATGATGTTGACCACATTAATTTCGCGTCACGCACGCGGATCGATTCAGGGAAATCGCGAAGCATTTTCGCGAGAACTTCCATCGCGGGGCCGTGATCTCCGGCCAACTGCAGAGCCTTGCCGCGAAGCCACAATGCATGGTCGGCGAGATGCGTTTTGTTCCGAAAAACATCTGAATTGAGGATCGCGGCGGCACCTGCGAAATCCTGATTTTCAAATTTGATACGGGCACGAAGCAGCTTCGCCAAAGTCCCGGTCTTCCTGCCGGCAAATCGACTTTCGATATCGGCAACGACGTTCTCCGGCGGCAGTTTGCCGTTCGAAGTCAGGTCGCGAAGGCTCTTGAGCGCTTGCTCCTCGGTTTGTTGGGCCGAGCAGCCGACTGTGAATACGACTGATAAGAAGACCAGAAAACAGAAAAGTTCGGTGATTTTTTTTAACATCTTGATCGGAAATCGCGGCTATGCCGGTACTACATTCCATTGGGCGACACTGGATCTGATCGCATCAATATTTGAATTCCAGTCATGAAGCGTGGCCGGATCAAAATCCGCACCATTTGGCCAAACAAGCGTATGAACCTCGGGGTCTATTGTAACGCGGTTGAAAAAGTCGAGATCGCCGAGAGCTTCATACATTTCACCGGCGATAATCGGGCGAAAATCGATGGTCTGATCAGCATCATCGTCAAACGTCACCTTGAGTCTAAACGGTCCGACGATCTCAAATGATTCGACACGGTATATTTTGTGTTCCATTACGTCACCTCGATCTATTGCAAGGGTACTATCGGCGACGAACCCTTTCCACTCTGCAAACGATCCCAAACCGCCTCCAATTCTGTTTGATGCAATTCGGCCCACGCTTCGACCAAACGAATTTGACGCCTCGGCATCTCGCCTGCGACCAACTCGACCGGATCGATCGAAAAGACTGCAACATCATCTTGATAATAGGCGTGAAAATGCGGCAAATGGCGCGGGGGCGTTCATTTCCCAGTACATCCTTATAATAATTATACCGAAAATTATTCCGAAAAAACGGCTGATTTCTGGCATCAACTTATTTTATAAGCGAAAAGTTTCTTAAGTAAAGGTTTTTTCAAATGGCAAACAGTTATATGATAAAAACGTCTCATCAGCCGGATAATATGTTCAAATGACGAAGTTCTTCATTACCGTTCTTGTAAGCTCCGTGCTTTTGTCAGTTTCGGCTTTCGCACAAAGCCCTTCTCAATCACCAGATCCAAAACCAACCCCTCCGGCCAGCGATGATGTCGTCAAAATATCGACCAGCCTGATCCAGATCGATGTCTCGGTCACCGACAGCAAAGGTAAACCGATAACCGATCTACGACCTGACGAGATCGAGATCTATGAGAACGGCGAAAAGCAGAAGATCTCCAATTTCTCGTTCGTGTCCTCGTCGAAAGAGACAACGCAAAAGCCTGCTCCGACGGATAAGATCACAGTCCCGATACCGCAAGGAACGCTCCGGCCCGAACAGATCCGACGTACGATCGCGCTTGTGGTCGACGATCTGTCGCTGTCGTTTGAGAGCGCGTATCAGACACGCCGATCGCTCATGAAATTTGTCGACGAACAAATGCAGGACGGCGATCTGGTTGCGATCATTCGCACGGGTGCAGGGATCGGGGCACTGCAGCAATTTACGTCGGACAAACGCATTCTCTACGCGGCGATCGAGAAAGTAAAATGGAACCCGATGGGCAGCGGCGGTATCAGTGCGTTTGCACCGATCGAGCCGCCGGCGATCGAAGGTGAAGAGGCAACTGAAGAATCGAGTGAAGAATCGACTGCGCAGGCAGACACAGCGACAGCCCTCGACGATTTTCGCACACAGGGATTTGTTACCGGAACGCTCGGTGCGCTTCGTTACATCGTGACCGGAATGGGCGATCTTCCGGGACGCAAATCTGTGATCTTGTTTTCGGACGGATTCCGCTTGCTCGAAACAAATGAGAGCGGCTTTACCGAGGCCGGCGTGGTGATGGATTTCATGCGGGCTCTGATCGATCAGGCAAATCGTTCGTCGGTGGTCTTTTATACGATCGACGCCCGCGGACTTGTGTATACCGGCATTACAGCTGCCGATTCGATCTCCAACTCGAGCCAGCTAAACACCGTCCCGGCGAGCCGAAGTGCGCAGCTTTTCGATACGCAATCCGGCCTTAGCTTTTTGGCCGAAGAAACAGGCGGCCTCGCGATAAAAAATAACAACGACCTGAGCGGCGGCGTGCGACGCGTGCTCGAAGATCAGAGCTATTATTTGATCGGATACGAGCCGGACACCGACACCTTTGACGCCGCAAATCGAAAATACAATAAGCTCGACGTTAAGGTGCTCCGGACAGGTGCAAAGGCACGGTATCGCAGCGGATTCTTTAATATCGCCGACAAACCTGCGCCATCGCCGGGTCCTGTTTCGACATCCGCATCATCCTCTCTCGACCAACTTGAGACGGCCCTTGTCTCGCCGTTTGCCGTCAACGGCATCAATTTGCGGCTTAATGCGTTGTTTGGAAATGATGCGGCTACGGGATCGTTCGTGCGTTCGCTCCTACACATTGACGGCAGCAGCTTAAAATTTACTGACGAAAAGGATGGCCGTAAGAAGGCCGTCTTCGATGTGATGGCGATGAGCTTTGGAGACAACGGACAGCCGGTCGAGAAGGTAGCAAAGACCTACACATTGACCGCCAAAGGCGATGCCCTCAAAAAGATAATGACTGACGGATTTGTCTATCATTTTCAATTTCCTGTCAAAAAGCCTGGAGCGTATCAATTTCGCGTCGCGATCCGCGATGCACAGGGCGGGAAAGTGGGTTCGGCGAGCCAATTTATTGAGGTGCCAAATCTTAAGAAGGATCGCCTGACGACATCGAGCATTGTGCTCGAAAATCTGTCGGTCGCCGATTGGGACAAACTGGGTGACCCCAAGGGCGGGTCTGTGCGGGGTGATCCGAGGTCTTCGACTGCACTGCGTCGAGTAAAGCTGAATTCGGTGCTGAGATACGGTATCGAGATCTACAATGCCCAGCTCGATGGCCAAAAACACCCGTCGCTGACCTCAAAGGTCCGTGTATTTCGAGACGGCAAATTGGTCCTGGACGGAAAAGAACAGCAGATCGATGCGTCCGGCCAAACAGATATGCTCCGGCTCAAATCCGGCGGGGCGATCGCGATCGGCGGCAAGATGCTGCCCGGCGACTACATCCTCCAGATCATCGTCACTGACAGCCTTGCCAAGCCAAAACAGCGCTTCACGACGCAGTTCGTTCAGTTCGAAGTCGTCGAGTAATAATTCGTTTTTGGGACATGTTCCACGCGAAACACCTTTGTTTGCGGTGGAACGGAACATCGTTCGCGCTCACGCCGATTGCTTTTGCCGCCTGCCTTTACTAACCTAGAGTATTGCGTTGCTTGTCAGAACCACCTGCGGTAGCGGGTGGTTTCTTTTTGTTATGATCAAAATCGCGTCAATCGAACTCACCGAGATCAACCTGCCGCTCGTCCATTTCTTTGAGACCAGCTTTGGCCGGACGTACGAGCGCCGCATTATTTTGGTGCGGGTCGAAGACACCGATGGCAGTGAAGGCTGGGGCGAGATCACATGCGGCGAGGAACCGGGTTATTCGGACGAATGGACCGATTCGGCCTGGGTCACGGCAGAGAAGATACTGGCTCCGATGGTCGTGGGTAAAGAAGTGGAGTCGGCTGCCGACGTCTGGGGCCTGATGAAATGGGTCCGCGGCCATCGAATGGCTAAGTCCGGCATTGAG
The DNA here is from genome assembly GCA_964625555.1 of uncultured Chloracidobacterium sp. Lineage (GTDB taxonomy): Bacteria > Acidobacteriota > Blastocatellia > Pyrinomonadales > Pyrinomonadaceae > OLB17. Next base: position 2,528 of record CAZVDM010000032.1, on the reverse strand, counting down.
ACCGCATGTTGGGACCTCGAAGCAAAAAAGCTCGGCGTTCCGCTTTGGCGTCACCTCGGCGGCGTCAACCAAACCATAGAATGCGGCGTTTCGATCGGTATACAGGACAGCGTTTCGCAATTGCTCGAAAAGATCCGTGTTGAGGTCGATGCCGGATATAAACGCATCAAGATCAAGATCTCTCCGTCGTGGGACTACGACGTTATTAAGGCAGTCCGTGCCGAATTCGGCGACATCTTGCTGATGGGCGATGCAAATTCGGCATACACGCTTGCCGATATCGACAAACTAAAAAGTCTCGACGAGTTCAACCTGATGATGCTTGAACAGCCGCTTGGTTACGACGACATCGTCGATCACGCAAAGCTGCAGGCCGCGATCAATACGCCGATATGCCTCGACGAGCCGATAAAATCGCCCGACGACGCCCGCAAAGCCATCGAGCTAAGATCCGGCAAAATAATCAACCTAAAAAACGGCCGCGTCGGCGGCCACACGCAATCAAAGCTAGTTGAAAAGATCTGCCGCGAAGCGGGAATGCCCGTCTGGTGCGGCGGCATGCTCGAATCCGGCATCGGCCGAGCCCACAACATCGCCATCTCAACCCTCGACGGATACACCATGCCCGGCGACGTCTCGGCGAGCAAAAGATATTGGCACCAAGACATCATCGAGCCGGCGGTCGAGGTTTCGGTCAATGGAACGATCACGGCGCCTGACGGGCCGGGGATCGGGTTTGAGGTCAGTCGAGATAGAATTCAAATATTATCTACTCGTGAAGTTACTATAAACTAGTGAAAATAGCTGCTTTGATACTACTGTATGCGGTATGCGTTTTCGCGTCGTGCCAAGATCGTAGCGCACAAAATGTCAATATTGCGACGACCGCTTTTCCGTCAATGACACCTGAGCCGGAACCGACAAAACCACCGATTCCCGAAGCCCTTCTCAAAGCATCACCTGAAGAACTATGTGCGAGCTTGAAGGACATAAAAACCCTTCCCACCTTTGAACCGACCCCAACCGATCCGATCTACGAGGCAATTATCCTGAAAGGTGAAGCTGCAATTCCGTGCCTTGTCGCTCAGGTAGGAAATACCAAGATCGTTAAAGACCCGAGATATTCGGTGCCAACTTGGCATAGTTTCGCAGTCGGTGACACAGCGTTGTTTACACTACTCGATATCCTAAGCAAAGATGATGGCAAAGAGTGGGAACGTCGATTATTAGAATCACTGCCGATCAAGTCTCGCAAGGAGTGGGAAATTAATGGAATTTACGCCTACTTTAACTACGTTTTAGAACCGAAAAACCGAACGAAACTACAACGTTGGTGGAAGAATTGGCTGAGCAAGAATAAGAAATAGCGATAGCGGTCCAAACCAGATCATCTTGAAATACAAAGTTCGGTCGGTTGGCAAACTTTGCCAATAGTGATATTTTTGTACTATGAGCACGATGAACATCTCATTGCCTGAGACTCTAAAATCTTTCGTTGATTCACAGGTTTCGGATGGCGATTATGTAAGCAGCAGCGAGTATGTGCGCGAGGTATTGCGAAAGGAGCAGGATCGCGTTCGGCTTCGTAGAATGATACTCGATGGTATGGAGTCAGAATTGCTGCCCGAGCCGATGGATGCCGCATACTTTGACAAGTTTAGAAAGCGGATCTCGGAGAAGAAATAGGTGACACAGAAAAGGGTTGTTCGTCGGCGCAGGGCAGACGACGACATCGAGTCAGCGGTTTCTTATTATCTGACCGAGGCCGGCATCGAGGTCGCAACTGGTTTCCTCCGAAGGCTCGAAGCCACATTAGTAAAGATCGCGCAGCAACCAGCCGCTGGATCGCCTCGATATGGTCATGAGCTCCAGATATCCGATCTGCGACAATGGCCGATCAAGCAGTTTCCATATTTTATCTTTTATGCAGAGCGGGAACGCCACATAGAGATCGTCCGCGTACTTCATAGTAGCAGGGACATTCCATCATCGATCACCCCGGATGATACCGAATAAAGACGTTAATAATGAGCAATCCAGAACCAAACAAGATCATCTTTTCGATGGTCAAAGTATCAAAGTTTTACGACAAAAAGCCTGTCCTCAAGGACATTTATCTCTCGTTCTTTTACGGTGCGAAGATCGGTGTGCTTGGGCTGAATGGCGCCGGAAAGTCGTCGTTATTGAGAATAATCGCGGGTACGGACAAGGAATTTAACGGCGAGGTCGTGTTTTCTAAGGGCTATTCGGTCGGCTATCTCGAACAGGAACCGAAGCTCGACGAGACCAAGACCGTTCAGCAGATCGTTGAAGAAGCTGTGCAATCGACCGTTGATCTGCTCAAAGAATTCGAAGAGATCAACGCCAAGTTTGCCGAGCCCATGGACGACGACGCGATGAATGCGCTCATCGAACGTCAGGGCGAGGTTCAGGAAAAGCTCGATCACGCCGATGCCTGGGACCTCGATTCACGGCTTGAGATGGCGATGGACGCGCTTCGCTGTCCGCCGCCAGACACGATCGTCAAG